>JBJFGC010000320.1:0-10052 GCA_051892315.1 Eubacteriales bacterium | reverse complement strand
CCTGACGGTCGGGCTGGTCTTCCTGCTTTCCCTGCTGAATCGATACATCAGCAGTCTCTTGACAAAAGCTACCTCGGAAATTTACCGATCCGAATACTGGCTGTATTCGCAGAAAGCAATGGAGATGGCGTACGAATCCATCGAGGACCGCAGCGTGTCCATCCTCAAGGAACGCATCCGGACGGAAAGCCAGACCGGCTACAACCGGTTTTACCTCTACCGCAGTGTAGGGGACTTTGTCGACGGTTTGACGAAAATTGCCGCTTCCGTGGCCATGACGTTTTCGTTCTTCCTCATCGGCGCCATCCCGTGGTATCTGAAGGCTGCGCTTCTTATTCTCATGACGCTGACCATTGTATGCGACGTGATCACGACGGCAAAGGTTCAGAAAATAGAAAACCGGTTCTGGGACAGCTGCGTGGATATGAATATGCTGTCCGAAAAATACGACGGTTACGTAAACGACTACAGCGCCGGAAAGGATATTCGTCTGTATCTCATGGGGGACGACCTCGCGGAACGGATGGCAAAACTGGACGGACAGTTTTATGAGATGGGGATCAAAAACGCGAATAAGCAGACACTGCTTTCGCTCCCGTCCGCCTTTCTCAGCGAATTTCTGAAATTCACGACGTATCTCGTTCTCATTTACGCTGCATTGCAGGGAGTCGTTTCGGTCGGTTCGATTGCAAAATACGTTTCCTGCATGATGATGCTTCTCGGCGCGGTCAGCGGCATGGTGCGGACGATCCAGCTTGTTCTGAGCAACAACGTCTATATGAAGCGGTATTTCTCCTACTTCGACATTCCGAACAACATGTACAAGGGCTCGCTCACCGTCGAAAAGCGCGACGACCGCGAATATTATGTGGAGTTCCGGGACGTCTCCTTCAAATACCCGAACACGGACGCCTACGCTCTTCGTCACGTCAGCGTGAAATTCCGCGTCGGTGAGAAGCTGGCGGTGGTGGGGATGAACGGCAGCGGAAAGACCACATTCATCAAGCTCATGTGCCGTCTGTACGACCCGACGGAGGGGGAAATTCTCTTAAACGGCGTGAACATTCAGAAATACGACTACGACGAATACATGTCCATTTTCTCCGTCGTTTTTCAGGACTTTTGCCTGTTCGCGTTTTCTCTCGGTCAGAACGTGGCGGCGTCGGAACGGTACGACCGCGGACGCGCAGAGGAATGTCTGCGGGAAGCCGGCTTCGGCGACCGTCTGCAAACGCTCCCGAACGGGGTAGAGACCTACCTGTACAAGGATTACTCGGACGACGGCATCGAAATCTCCGGCGGAGAGGCGCAGAAAATCGCCCTTGCCCGCGCGCTGTACAAAAACGCGCCGTTCATTATCCTCGACGAGCCGACGGCTGCGCTCGATCCGGTCGCGGAATACGAGGTCTACCGCCGTTTCAACGAAATCGTCGGTGACCGTACCGCCATCTACATCAGTCACCGACTGGCGTCCTGCCGCTTCTGCGATACCATCGTCGTCTTCGACCATGGCACCATCGTCCAGCACGGCTCCCACGCCGACCTGCTCGCCGACGAATCCGGAAAATACCACGAACTCTGGTATGCCCAGGCGCAGTATTACTGTGAAGAGGAAGGCGGGGAGAAACCTTTGTGAAAAAAGCTTTTTCGATATAGGAAAACAAAGTTGGGGGCAGACGGTTTGATCTGCCCCCGACTCTGGCTTCCATGCTTTTATGCTTTGCTCACTGCGACCTGGATTTCGGTGTGGTAGTCGGGAGAGGTCATGTCGCCGACGGGATAGACTTCCATGTCCATTTCAAATGTAATCTAACGCCCTCTGAATTCCGGTTATCCAATCCATAGGTTTCTCTCCTTTCTGTACGCACCCATTCTAACCGAAATCACTCGAAAAGTCCTGATTTTTTGTGTCCGTTTGGGTCAGGACGAAAGGAGGAGGGGAACCATGGAGAACCTTTGGGCTGCACCATGGCGATTCGCTTCGCAAAGTCCCCGCCCCCGTGAAAACTTCCCTTCACAATTCTTCTTCCTCATACGGCAGCAGCGCCGTCAGGTAGTTTTTTTTACGCAGCGCCTCGCCGATTTCGTCAAGGATTTCCTCGGTGTCCGCGGCAACGCGGTGGAAATGGTAGCCGGAGGTGACGTTCATGAGCGGGGTGGATTTGCCGGTGCGGATGTTGTTCATGAAATTCTGTACGTCGCGGCGGTTTTTGACGTTCAGCGGGGCGGTCAGCTTGCCGTAAATGCGGTGGTTGACCATCACATCCAGAACACTCCCCCCAAGGTCGACAATCGTTGTAAGCTCGTCCTCCGTCTGTTCGTTTGTATGGCAGACCTTGAAGACGCGCGTGACCTGCTTCGGCTCGTTCAGCACGTATCCGCGCGCGGTTGCCACGATGGGAAATCCCTCCGTCCGCAGAAGCGCAATGTCCTGCACCACGACCTGCCGGCTGACTCCCATTTCGTTTCCGATCGTCTCACCGGACAGCGGCTTTGTGGATTCCCTCATCCATTCAATCATACGTTTGCGGCGTTCGGCTCCGGTCATTTTGTCCTCCTTTTTGGATGATGTTTCGCGGGGGAAACCAAGCCTGCACAGCGAATCCTGGTTTCCAAAGGCTTCTCCCGCATGTTCTCTTATTCTTCCAAAGCCCGCAGATGCTTCAGGCTGACGTCAAGAATTGGTGCGGAATGGGTCAGCGCACCGCTGGAAACGTAATCGACGCCAAGAGCCGTGATGGTGCGGATGTTTTCTTTTGTGATGTTGCCGGAACATTCGGTTTTTGCGCGGCCGTCGATGAGGCGGATGGCCTCTGCCATCTGGTCGGGTGTCATGTTGTCGAGCATGATGATGTCCGCGCCCGCTTCGACCGCTTCCTTTACCATGGCGAGATTTTCCGTCTCCACCTCAATTTTGCGCACGAACGGCGCGTAGGCACGGGCCGCCTCGACGGCTTCGCGGACGCCGCCCGCCGCGTCGATGTGGTTGTCCTTCAGCAGAACACCGTCCGACAGGTTGTAGCGGTGGTTCTGACCGCCGCCGACCCGGACCGCGTATTTCTCGAAAATACGCATACACGGGGTCGTTTTTCGGGTGTCCAGCAGGGTCGTTTTCGTCCCTTCCAGCAGCTTTGCTACCGCGTTGGTGTAGGTTGCGATGCCGCTCATGCGCTGGAGATAGTTCAGCGCGGTGCGTTCGCCCGAAAGGAGAACCCGAATGTCCCCCGTCACGGTCGCAAGGTGCTGCCCTTTTTTTACTTCGTCGCCGTCCCTGACCTCCATCGTGACCTTCGTCTCCGGATCAAGCAGGGTGAACACGCGTTCAAACACGCTCAGCCCCGCGATGATCCCGTCCTGCTTGCAGATCAGCTGAACGTCCCCTTTTTTGTACTCCGGCATGACGGAATTGGTCGTCACGTCCTCACTGTTTATGTCTTCCTCAAGCGCGAGTCGGATGTATTTGTCTGCCGCAAGCAGCATGGTAATCGGATTCATTCTTTTTCCTCCTTTTTATTCAAATGGTGTGCTGCGTGGAAACCTTTTGCTGAAGAAGGGAAATCCACTTCGTAAATTCCGCGTTTCCCCGCGCTTTTCCGTATTCCCCAATCCTGCAGGCGGCGCGCTTGGCGAAGACGAGGGTTTCGAGAAGGCTGTTGCTGGCAAGGCGGTTTTTGCCGTGGACGCCGTTGCAGCTTGTTTCGCCGACGGCGTAGAGGTGGTCCATTGTGGTTTTGGAGTCCCGGTCCACGTGGATGCCGCCCATGAAATAGTGCTGCGCCGGAACGACGGGAATCGGTTCCTTCAGAATGTCGTAGCCTTCCTCGAGACAGGTTTTCCGGATGTTCGGAAAGTGGGTGAGAAGATCTTCTCTGGAGACGTTCCGGAAGGACAGCCAGACGTGCTTGCTCCCTTCCTTCTCCAGTTCGGCGCGGATGGCCGCGGAAACAACGTCACGCGGCAGCAGCTCGTTGACAAAGCGTTCGCCCTTGCTGTTGAGCAGGATGGCGCCCTCCCCGCGTGCGGATTCCGAAATCAGGAACTTCCGTCCGGGCTTTTCCGTGTACAAGCTGGTCGGATGAATCTGAACGTAGTCGAGATGCTCCATCTCCACACCGTACTTCTGTGTGATGCGGATCGCGTCGCCGGTTAGGCATGGATAGTTGGTCGAATGCTCGTACAGCCCGCCGATGCCGCCGGTGGCAAGAACGGTGTCGGACGCGTGAATGCGGAGAACGTCACCGTTCTGCTTGGCGACAATGCCGACGCAGACGCCGTTTTCCGTGAGCAGGTCCGTCATGACGGTATATTCCATGATGGTGACGTTCTCCAGCTCCTTCACGTGCCGCTGGAGAACAGTGGTGATTTCGCGTCCCGTGATGTCTTCGTGGTAGCAGATTCGCGCGCGCGAATGCGCGCCTTCCCTGGTGTATTTCAGGCTCCCGTCGGGATTTTTCTCAAAGCGGACGCCGAGCGCGAGCAGGTCGTCGATGACAGCCCGGCTGGAACGGAGCATGAGGTCGACGCTTTCCTTCCGGTTTTCGTAATGGCCGGCACGCATCGTGTCCTCAAAATAGTCATCGTAATCGTCGTCATTCAGAAGAACGCAGATGCCTCCCTGGGCAAGCATGGAATCGCAGGTGTCAAGGTCCTCCTTGCAGATGAGCAGAATGTTCCGGTCGCGGGGCAGATTCAGCACCGTATACAGTCCGCCGACGCCTGCGCCGACGACCACGACGTCATAAGTCAAATCCTTCGTCATAATTTCCTCCGTTTTTGTGATTGCGTAAAGTATAGCACATTTTCAGTCATGTGACAAGACACATGATGCAAAATCTGCATACTTCACGAAAAACGCTCGAAAAAGGGGGAACGGATGGAATTTTTGACGGAGGTTGCTTGACACCCGGAAGGGACGAAACGGAAAATCCCGCCTTGACATTCCGCGCCGGGAATGCTATACTTTTTAGAAAGAATTCATCCGCCGGAGGTTTTCCGTGAACGAAATTGTTTCTCTCCTGATCCGCTGGTACGACGCCGTACGCAAACCGCTGCCGTGGCGGGAATCGCCCACGCCGTATCATGTATGGATTTCCGAAATCATGCTTCAGCAGACGCGGATTGAGGCGGTCCTGCCGTATTACCGCCGTTTTCTGGACGAGCTTCCGGACGTGCGGAGTCTGGCGGAGGCGGAGGAGGAGCGGCTCATGAAGCTGTGGGAAGGCCTTGGTTACTACCGCCGGGCACGGAATCTGAAAAAGGCGGCGGAGCTTCTCGTGGCCGAATACGGGGGCGAGCTGCCGCATACGGCGGAGGAACTGCGGAAACTGCCCGGGATCGGGGACTACACAGCCGGTGCGATTGCCTCCATTGCGTTCGGCGAACCGGAGCCTGCCGTGGACGGAAACGTCCTGCGCGTCTACAGCCGGCTGTTTGCCTCCGCGGATGATATTGCGTTGGAGAAAACCAAAAAAGCGGTTCGGGAACGTCTTCGGGAGAGCTATCCGCGCGGGCGGGAAGCAGGACTTCTGACGGAAGGGCTGATGGAACTTGGCGAGACGGTCTGTCTCCCGAACGGGGAGCCGCACTGCATGGCTTGTCCGCTGCGGGAGCGCTGCCGGGCATTTCGGCAGGGAGCGGTCGGAGAATATCCGGTCAAAAGCGAAAAAAAGGCCCGCCGCGTCGAAGATCGGACCGTTTTTCTCCTGCGCGACGGGGAAAGCTATGCCATCCGGAAACGCGCGGCCGGCGGTCTTCTTGGCGGAATGTGGGAGTTTCCGAATCTTGACGGACATCTCACAGAGGCGGAGGCAGTTTCCGCCGCGGAAAAACTCGGCTTTCACGCCGATGGCCTCCGTCCGCTCGGCAAGGCGCGCCATATCTTCAGCCACGTGGAGTGGCACATGATTGGCTACGAACTGACCGGCAGGGCGTCGGCTTCCAACGACCTGATATGGGCTTCCGCCGCGGCCATACGTACTCACTACGCTGTGCCTGCCGCCTTCCGCTTTTATACCGGGGAAATGGAAGCTTCGCGGGGAGAAACTTTTTGAAAAAGCGCTTTTTCCCGGAGCCTGCGCTTTCCCTCAGACATTTTCCAAAAAAAATGTGCAGACAAAGTTGGGTACCAATCGTCTGACTTGCGCTCCGCTTTTGCTGATAAAAGAAAGTTGGGTACAAATCGAACGGTTTGCACCCAACCTTGTTTTTATCTTGATCAAAGAGTTGGAAGGGGGCGGAGGAAAAACGAGTTTGCGCAGCGTCTCTCGATGGCTCACAAAAGTTTCCCCCGCATACTCTCTATCCTTTTTCTATTACTTAACAGCGTCGAAACCGTGGCGGAGGTCGTCAAGGATGTCGTCGATGTGCTCGGTGCCGATGGAGAGACGGATGGTGTTGGGACGGATGCCCTGGTCTTCCAGTTCGGCTTCGGTGAGCTGGCTGTGGGTGGTGGTAGCCGGATGGATGACGAGGCTCTTGACGTCCGCGACGTTGGCGAGAAGGGAGAAGATCTGGAGGTTGTCGATGAACTGATGTGCTTCCTTTACGCCGCCCTTGATTTCAAAGGTGAAGATGGACGCGCCGCCGTTCGGGAAATATTTTTCGTACAGCGCGTGGTCGGGATGATCGGGAAGGGACGGATGGTTGACATGCTCAACCAACGGGTGATCCTTGAGGAATTCGACCACTTTCTTGGTGTTTTCCGCGTGACGTTCAATGCGGAGCGAGAGGGTTTCGGTTCCCTGAAGGAGAAGGAAAGCGGCAAACGGTGAGATGGTCGCGCCGGTATCGCGCAGGATGACCGCACGGATGTAGGTCACGAACGCGGCGGGACCAGCCGCGTCGGTGAAGGTAACACCGTGGTAGCTGGGGTTGGGTGCGGCGATGGCCGGATAACGTCCGCTGGCTGCCCAGTCAAACTTACCGGAATCGACGATGACGCCGCCGAGGGTGGTGCCGTGGCCGCCGATGAATTTGGTTGCCGAATGTACGACAATGTCCGCGCCGTGCTCAATGGGGCGGATGAGGTAGGGCGTACCGAAGGTGTTGTCTACGACGAGGGGCAGACCGTACCGGTGAGCAAGCTCTGCGAGCGCGTCGATATCGGGAATGTCGCTGTTGGGGTTGCCGAGGGTTTCAATGTAGATGGCGCGGGTGTTTTCCTGAATTGCTGCTTCGGTTTCGGCAAGGTCGTGAATGTTGACGAAGGTTGCCGTGATGCCGAATCCCGGGAGGGTATGGGCAAGGAGGTTATAGCTGCCGCCGTAGATGGTCTTCTGTGCGACGAAATGGCCGCCGTCCTGTCCGAGAGCTTCAAGAATATACGTAATGGCAGCCGCGCCGGACGCGACAGCCAAAGCAGCCACGCCGCCTTCGAGAGCGGCAATGCGCTTTTCAAACACGTCCTGTGTAGAGTTGGTCAGACGTCCATAGATATTGCCGGCGTCCTGCAGGCCGAACCGTGCAGCGGCGTGTTCGCAGTTCCGGAACACATACGACGTGGTAGCGTAAATCGGCACCGCACGGGCATCGGTGGCGATATCGGGTGTTTCCTGTCCAACGTGGAGCTGGAGCGTCTCAAATTTATAGTTTGACATAAAAATTTTCCTTTCCGGTTTTTTGAAAAAATCATTGGCGCGTGGCCCTTGCTGAATGGCCTAATTATAACATACTTTACCTATCATGTCAATAGGTATTCATAAGATTATGGGAAAAATGTTGGTTTTCCGGGCGTACTGTCCTCTGCCCGGAACCCAAAAACCTTTTCGGACGGGGCGTTTTACCGGAGGGTCAGCTTCACACAGCGGCTGCCGCAGAGCGCATCGCTTTTCTGGTCGGGCTGATGGCCGCCGATGTAAAGCTCCAGCTTTCCGTCGGGGGTGACGCGGGATCCGTCTTCCAGAACGGCGTTCAGCCAATATTTGTCAATGTTCATCGTTATGCGGGCGGATTCGCCGGCACACAGGTCGACGGCTTTCACGCCGCAGAGCTGGAAGCGCGGGGTCGGTGTGCGCGAATCGGTAAAGGAGGCGTAAACCTGCGCCTTTTCCATCCCATCGCGGGAACCGGTATTCGTGAGGGTGAAGGTCAGCTCGTATTCGTCGTCTGTTTCGCCGGACACCGACGCGTCCCGGTAAGCGAACGTCGTATAGGACAGACCGTAACCAAAGGGATAGAGAACATCGCCGGTGAAATAGCGGTACGTGCGGCCGGCCATGCTGTAATCTTCGTAGGCCGGAAGGTCGCTGCAGGAGCGGTAGAAGGTCAGCGGAAGGCGTCCGCTTGGCGAAAATTGGCCCGCGATCAGCTCGGCGACGGCCAGTCCTCCGACGGCGCCGGGATACCAGCCGTGGAGAATGGCACGCGCGTGAGAGGTCACTTTTTCACCCAGGTCGACCGCGCTGCCTGCCAGCGCCACGACAATGACGTTTGGACAGACGTCGCAGACCGCTTCGGCGAGGGTCATCTGGGTTTTCGGGAGGCAGAGCTGTTTTTTGTCGCCGCTCTCGAAGTATTCGTTGTGCATCCCGTTTTCCTCCCCCTCGATGTGGCAGTCCAGACCAAGACAGAGGATGGTGAGGTCGGCGTTTTTCGCGTAGGCGATGCCTTCGCTGATCATATTGGTAAAGCCGGAGCAGTCGTTGCGGTTGTCCACCCAGATGTTGGAGCCCTTGGCCGCGCGGACGACGGAGGTGTCAAAGACGCGGCGGACCCCGTCGGCGACGGTGAGGTATTCGGATGCCATACCGTTGTAGTTTCCTTCCAGCGCCACCTGCGACATGGCGTTCGGGCCGACGACGGCGATTTTGCGGGGTTCCTTCGGATTCAGGGGAAGGAAGCCGTCGTTTTTGAGGAGGACGATGCATTCCCGTGCGGCACGGAGATTGAGCGCGCGGTGCTCGCCGCAGTCGAGCTTATCGAAGGGAATGTCGGAATAGGGGCGTTTTTCCTCGAATTCTCCGAGGAGATAACGGATGGTATAGACCTGCACGGCCGCTTCGGTGATGTCATCCTCCGTGACGAGGTCCTGTTCGTATGCCTCGACGAGGTGCGTGTACGCATCGCCGCAGTTGAGGTTGCAGCCGGACCGGAGGGCGATGGCTGCCGCTTCCTCCATGGTATCGGTATAGTGATGGAATTTGCAGATATCGTAAATGGCGCCGCAGTCGGAGACAAAATAGCCGTCGAAGCCCCATTTTTCGCGCAGAATTTCCTGAATCAGGCGCGGATTGGCGCAGCAGGGTTCTCCGTCGGTGCGGTTGTATGCGCCCATGACACCCGCGACGCCGGCGCGGACCGCCCATTCAAACGCGGGAAGGTAGGTTTCCCAGAGGTCATGCTCACTGACCACGGCGTTGAAGCAGTGGCGGCTGGCCTCGGGGCCGGAATGGACGGCAAAATGCTTGGCGCAGGCGGCGGACTTGAGAAATTCTCCGTCACCCTGCAGGCCGCGGATGTAGGAGACGGCCATGGAAGCGGTCAGGAACGGGTCCTCACCGAAGGTTTCCTGCCCGCGTCCCCAGCGGGGGTCACGGAAAATGTTGATGTTGGGCGTCCAGTAGGTCAGCCCTTTGTAAATATCGCGGTCGTCGTACGCGATGCTGTTGTTGTATTTGGCGCGTGCCTCCGTGGACACTGCGTCGCCGACCTCGCCGATGAGCGCGGGATCAAAGGTAGCGGCCAGTCCGATGGCGTGGGGGAACACGGTCGCCATTCCGGACCGCGCGACTCCATGGGACGCTTCGTTCCACCAGTTGTATTCATGGATCCCCAGCCGTTCAATGGCGGGCGAATTGTACACAAGCTGCGAGACCTTTTCCTCTACGCTCATCTGTTCCACCAGCGCGCGTGCCCGTTCTCTTGCCTGTTCTTTTGTCATAGAAAATCCTCCTTGATACCGTTTTCAGATACTCTGATACAATCTCAGTATAATCTTATCATGACGGAGAGGTTTTGTCAACGGCAAAATCGTTCTATTGCATTCCCTTTGATTCTGTAGTATAATAATGTAACGTGAGTTCGACGGAGCTTGCGGGGGAAACTTTTGTTGAACA
>JBJFGC010000319.1:0-2533 GCA_051892315.1 Eubacteriales bacterium | reverse complement strand
AACTTTTTTCAAAAAGTTTCTCCCCGTCGAAGTCACCTTATATATATATATGAAGTTTTCGGGACAGGGAGGTACGGCCGGGATTCGCTGCGCGAAATCGGAAAACTTCCCACGGTAAAAAGATCAAGGAGGGAACGTATGACAAAACCTGGAAAACTGGCGGCGCTGGCGGTCTGCGGGGCTTTGCTGGTATCCTGTACGGCAAAAGAGGAACCGGGCGGCGGGACGGAGACACGGAAGACGGAGGTGCTGACTAACGTGTTCCGTGGAGAGCGGGTGACGCTGCCGGAGGAATATTTCCTGAACAACAGCGTGCAGCCGTATTATGACGCTGCAACCGGTGCGATGAAGGTCTACTGCACGCATTGGCATGAGGGCGAGGAAAAGGATGAGGAAGGGCACAGCGTTTATCGGCAGGACAACCTTCTTCTCACCATTGGCGCGGATGGCGTTGTTGCGGACGAGCTTCTGCTGGATGTAGGGGAAAACGTATACGTCGATCAGGGCGTGCTGACGGCGGACCGGCTGTACTTTCTGACGAGCGAATACGATGAGACGAGGGGAACACAGGACTATATTGTCGGCATTCTTTCGCTCGACGACGGGACAATGACCCGCTCCGGCTCCCTGAACCGTTTCTTTGCCCAGACGGAGGACAACTGGTTTTACATCAGCCAGCTTGCCGTGGACGGCGATGGCTTTCTTTACCTTGCCTCCGACTCGGAAATCGTGGTGCTGGATGACACGTTTGGCAAGAGCTTTTCCGTGACGCCGTCCGGCTGGGTGAACGAGATGGCCACGGCGGCGGATGGAACCGTGTATTACTCCGGCTACATGGACGACGGCTATGGCCTGATGCCGATTGACAAATCGTCGAAATCCCTCGGCGCGAAGGTCACGCTTCCCGCGTCGGTTTATGCCGACCAGTTCCTGTTCGGCGAGGAATACGACCTTTACTATACCACCGACGAGGGCCTGTTCGGCTATAACTTCACCGCGGCGGAAGCGGAAGACGGTGCGCCGCCGGAAGCGGAACTGGTGTTCAGCTATCCGAACTCCGACCTGTTCGGGAACAACGTGGAAGTTGCGCGGGTGGTCGACCGCGACTGCGTGATTCTCTACGAGCGTGACGAGGAAACCTACAACAACTATCCGGCGGTCTACCGCCGTTCGGCCGACCTTGATCTCTCGCAGATCAAGGTGCTGGAAATTGCTTACACAGGTTCGGACTGGTCGCTCGGCAGTTCGATCGTCCGATTCAACAAGCAGAGCGACGGTGTCCGCCTGATCGCGCGCGATTACAGCCAGTACAATACGGCGGAGGATTATCAGGCCGGTCAGAAAAAGCTGCTCAACGACGTGCTCAACGGCCTCTATAAGCCGGATATCGTCACGGGCTACAGCACGTCGGACACCGTGATCCGGAAGATTTACGAAAACGGCCTGTACACCGATCTGTATCCGCTGATGGCCGCGGGGACAAAGATGAGCAGCGGCGACCTGCTCGGCTGCGTCAAGCGCACGTTTGAGACGAAGGACGGAAAGCTGTGGGCCATCGGTTCGTCGGTGCAGGCGCAGACGCTTCTCGGAACGCGGGAAATGCTCGGCGACCGGACGGGCTGGACGCTTGCGGAAATGATAGACTTTGCCGAAAGCCTTCCGGAGGGAACCCAGCTTCTGCTGGGTCTGTCCCGGGAGACCGCGGCGTACCACCTGCTCGGAAGCGGCGGATACGGCATGTTCATCGACACGGCAGCCAACACATGCAATTTTGAATGTGAGGATTTTCTCCGGTATCTGGAGTATCTGAACCGTCTGCCCGCGACCTACGAGGAGGCGATGGCTGCCACTTCGGTGGGGGATAACTATGAGGAACGGTACCTGCTGTACCACAGCGGCCAGGTTGCGCTGAGCGAGGAATACTACTACGCCGTGAACGACTGGGTCCGCGAGGAGACAGCCTTCAATACCAAGGACGTCGTGCGCATTGGCTACCCCACGGCGGACGGCAAAACGAGCGGCACGACGGTGGACATGGTGCCGTACGTGATTACCTCCTTCTGCGAGTATCCCGCGGAGGCGTGGTCGTTCCTCGAATCCATGATCGTGCCGGACGAGAGCACGGAAAGCGTCCGCTATGGGCGGGACGGTTTTTCGGTGCTGAAGCCGCAGTTCATGAAGGTCTGCGAAGCGGAGTATGATTCGCTGTTTGAGGTGTACTTCTCCGGCGGCATGTCGTGGGGAACCTACAACCCGGAATACGACGATCTGAACGCGGAAATGCATGAGCCGGGCATCCGCAAATTCTTCACGGAAGAAGACGCGGCGGCCCTGCTGGATTGGTTCGACAACGATATCGGTGCGCCCGTCTCCGACGCTGTCAGCGACGAAATCACCCAGATTGTAAACGAAGAAATCACCAGCTACACCGGCGGCGCAAAGACCGCCGAAGACTGTGCCCGCGTCATCCAGTCCCGCGTCAGCCTTTGGCTTGCGGAGCATGAGTGAGCGAGAACGGGGGTTGTGGGGGAAC
>JBJFGC010000318.1:0-10111 GCA_051892315.1 Eubacteriales bacterium | reverse complement strand
GTTTTTTGAAGGGGGTGCGGGGGAAACTTTTGTTCACAAAAGTTTCCCCCGCAAACTCTATTTTATGCTTCATACAGGAAAAAATCTGCTGTTTGGCGGCGGTAGGCTTCGAGCGGTGCGGACAGGCCGGCAAGATATTGTTCGCAGTCGAAGGAGTCGGCGCAGATTTCCCCGGAGCCGAACAGGTTTTTGATAAAGCTGGTGTATTCAAACTCCGGATGGATTTCGCGGATGGCGGACAGCAGACGCACAGCGGTTTCAAACGGCCGGAAGGCCCGACGGTCCGTCACGTGAAGCTGGAGACCCGCGCAGAGCACGCCCGCGTGCTTGGAAAACTGCGGCGTGAAGTACGTTTCGCGCAGCAGAGCGCCGTCCGGCTTTCCGACCTTGGCCCGCACGTCCCGGGCGCGCAGCCACGGCGCACCGAACATTTCAAACGGTTTCGTCGTCCCGCGCCCCTCGGACAGATTCGTTCCTTCGATGAGACACGTTCCCACGTAGACCAGCGCGGCGTCGACCGTGGGCAGATTCGGCGACGGCATCACAAACGGCAGACCGGTTTCCTCAAAGTACATCGTCCGCCGGACCCCTTCGCACGGCACAACTGTCAGGCGGCACCCGATGGCTTCCGTTTCGTTGATGTACCGCGCGAACTCGCCGATGGTCAGGCCGGTCCGTGCCGCCGTCGCGTATTTCCCGACAAACGAGGAATACCGCACGTCAAGAAGATTTCCTTCCGCAAAGCAGCCGATGACCGGCGGACGGTCGAGAACCACAAACGGTACCCCCGCCCCAGCGCAGGTTTCCATCGCCTCGGTCATGGTGTACGGATAGGTGTAGTAGCGCGCCCCCACGTCGGCAATGTCAAAGAAGACGCAGTCAAGCTCCCGCATGGCCGCGTGCGCCGCGTTTTTGCCGCGCCCGTACGTACTGTAGACCGGCAGACCGGTCGCGTCGTCCACATATTCGGTGACTTCCCCGCCCGCCTGTACGTTCCCGCGCACGCCGTGTTCGGGGGAAAACAACGCGGTGAGGGTGAATTTTTCCTCTATAATGTCGTACGTTGGACGGAGCGAGGCCGTCACGCCGGTGGGATTGGTGATCAGTCCCGCGCGGATGGACTTTTTCCCGGGAAGTCCTTCGAGAACCTCCGCGCCGGATTTTACAGCGTTTGTCATGACATCCCTCACAGCCGGTCCGCTTCGGCCAGCGCGATGTTGTGGAAGATCCGCCGCGCACGGAAGAAGGGACCGCGGTTGTCGCGTCCGTAGTGGACGGAGTTGGTCAGCAGAATCACGTACGTTCCCGTGCGGCCGTCCACGTAAATCGACGTGCCGGTGTAGCCGTTGTGGCCGTAGGAATCGTGCGACATCAGCTCGCCCGACGCCGACAGCTCGCCGCCGTGGAGCGAAAAGCCCAGTCCGCGTACCTCGTCCAGCCCCTTCGTGTAGGGATAAACCGCCGCGTCAAACGTGTGGCGGCCCAGGTAAACCTGCCCGTTTGATGTTCCGCGTCCCGAGAGCATCGCGCCGAAGCGGATGGCATCGTCGAGTGCTGCGAAAACGCCTGCGTTGCCGGAGACACCCCCGCGGAAATACGCGTTTTCGTCGTGGACATGCCCGCAGATGTAGCGGTGTTCGAGGGGGGAGTATTCCGTCGCAGCCACATTGTCGCTGGTGGGATTGTAGCACGCCGTCTTCATGCCAAGCGGTCGGAAGACCAGCTCGTCCGCCAGCGTGTCAAGCGGCCGGTCTGCGATTTTTTCGAGAATGGCCTGCAGAACCATGTAGCCCATGCAGCTGTAGTTGACCTGCTCGCCGATGCCGCAGACCGGTTCGCTGTGCAGGATGGTGTCGAGGGACTCGTCCGGCGATGCGCAGACCTTGTACAGCGGAATGTGGGGCGAGATGCCGGAGGTGTGGGTCATGAGATGCCGGATTTCGACGTCGCAGAAGTTGCCGCAGTCGTCAAAATACCGCCAGAGGGAGTCGTAAAGGGAAAAACGGCCTTCCTCCATCATTTTCAGCGCGACCATGGTGGTAGACATCAGCTTGGAAACGGACGCCATGTCGTACAGGGTGTTGAAATCGACCGGCTTCGGGTCGGGATGACCGAGAACGTCGCCGGAGTAGTCCTGCCGGTTGCCGGCGCAGAACTTGAGATAGACCTCGTCGCCGCGCCCGATGGCCACGGACGCGCAGCTGTACTGCGTCCCGATGCCGCCCAGCACGTGCCAGATGGTTTTGTTGAAGTCGCTGATGTGGCCGGTGTCCGCGAGAATGAGATTGTTGGTCAGGTGAATGAGCTTTTCGGACATAGGTGGATTTTTCTCCTTAATGAAATATAGTTTGCGGGGAAAACTTTTTTGAAAAAAAAGTTTTCCCCGCACCCCTTTCAAAAAACTTCAAAAAGGGATATAAGGATAAAGTTTGTGCGGATTTTATGTTGGATTGGTACGGTATTTTGTTCTTTCATTTTTTGAGGTGGGTGTAGTTACGCGCAGCGGGAACTACGTGGGCTTTTTCGGGAAAGCCCTCCCCGTCGAACTCACGTTAGAATACATACGATAGGCGGCGTAGGTTGGGTCCGGGGCGTCGGGGAGAAAGGTCAGGCGGCAGGCGGAACCGGCTTTCGCGCGCAGTGTCTGCTCAAGGTTCCGGCGCAGCACAGCGGAATGGGTGATGTGCCCGCCGGTCAGTGCGATGTCGACGGCCGCCGCACCCGAACGGCGGAGAAGCGCCGCCGCGTCGTCCGCGAGAGCGTCCGCGCTTTTCTGCAGAATTTCCGCAGCGGCGGGGTGACCATTTTCCGCCAGATCGTCGAGAACGGGCGCAATGCGCGCAAAATCCGCTTTCGTCCGCTCCGGTGCGTAGACATAGTTGACCAGGTCGGAAATGCCGTCGAGTCCGAGCGCGCCGAAAACGGTGTTTTCGAGACGTTCGTCCGGCTCGCCGCGGTCGCGCAGGGCGGTGATGAGGCGGAGCGCGGTCATTCCTGTAAAATACGCGCTGCCGCCGTCGCCGAGAAGGTGGCCCCAGCCGCCCGCGCGCAGCAGTGTTCCGCTGTGACGCAGAAAGACCACGGAGCCGGTTCCGGAGATGATGAGCATTCCGTCGCCGGAGGGACCGAACGCGGCGTTTAGGGCAAGCTCTGCGTCGCTCATCACGTCGGTTTTTGTCCCGCCGAACGTATCGGTCAGTTCCGCGGCGAGACGGGCTGCCGTGCCGCTGGACGCGGCTCCGGCCGCACCGACCGCGACATAGCGGCAGTTTTCGGACCAGACCGCGCGGATGGCCGCCGTGATGGCCGTTTTTCCCGCGTTGTACGAGAGGGCGACGTTGCCGCAGCCCTCTGTGGCCTCTGCGATGAGAACGCCGTTTGCACTGTACGCTGCGGCACGCGTTTTGGTGCCGCCGGCGTCCACGCCGATGACGCGGATTTCTTCCTTATTATAGCTGCACTGCGGCATGGATTCCATATTCTTTTTCATTTTTCATACTTTTCCAGAACCCGCCGGAGGTTTCCTTCATTTTCCGAGAGCAGAACATCGGCTGCCTCCGCCGTTACGCCGAGCAGGCCCATGACTGCCGCGTGCTTGACTCTGCGTCCGGAGGCCTCCAGAAGTGCTGCGGCCTCGTTTGCGGTACAGCCAACCAGTTCCCGCAGGATCCGCTGCGCGCGGGCGACGAGTTTTCCGTTGGTCGGCTGGACGTCGATCATGAGGTTGCCGTAGACCTTGCCGATGCGGATGAAGGCGGTGGTGGAAATCATATTGAGGATCATTTTCTGAGCGGTACCGGCTTTCATGCGTGTGGATCCGGTGACGGCTTCGGGTCCCGTAACGGCTTCAATGGGGATATCGGCGAGAGCGGAAATGGCGGCGTCCGGCACGCAGGCGATGGAAACGGTTGTGCATCCGACGGATTTAGCGCAGGTCAATGCGCCGACGACGTAAGGAGTACGTCCGGATGAGGCGATTCCGACGACGGTATCGTTTTTGGTCACGCCGATGGCACGGAGGTCTTCGCCGCCCAGTTCCGCAGAGTCCTCCGCGCCTTCGACGGCGCGGAACATGGCGTCCATACCGCCGGCGATGAGACCGACGACCACGCCGTCCGGCACGCCGAAGGTTGGCCGGCATTCCACGGCGTCCAGCACGCCCAGCCGGCCCGATGTTCCGGCGCCCAGGTAAATGAGGCGTCCGCCGCCCGCAATCGACTTTGCCGCCGCCTCCGCTGCCCGTGCGATGTTATCCAATGCTGCGGCGACTGCGTCCGCGACGCTCCGGTCTCCGTCGTTCAATATCCGCACAATCTCTGCGGCAGTATGGTTATCAATCTCCCGTGTTGCGGGGTTTTGCTGTTCGGTTGTGAGTTTTCCTAAGTTTTCTGTCATGTGTGGTCTCCTTTTTTTGGGGGATATTCTCTGGGGCTCTGCCCCAGAGCAGCACCTCCCCACTTGTTCACTCCCCCCCCAGCAGCTCCTCTTCCTCAGCATAGAGCTGCATGAGACGATCTTCCGTCACAGTTTTGAGATCGGTCAGCTCAGCGGCACGGAGGTAGTCGGAAGCGGCCGAGCCGAATAACTCGTCTTCAATGTCGACGAGCTGCTGTTCCAGCTTTTTAATGTCACGCGCCACCTCTGCCTTGCGCTTTTCGATGCGGCGGATTTCGGCACCCTTCTTTTTGCGTTCAAGGTATTCATCCTTCTGCGTGGACTCAGCGGCGGCAGACTTGATTTCTGAATTGTCCGCTGACGCGTGCGTTTCGCGGTAGTGGAGATACTCGTCGTACGTTCCGAGAAAATCGCGGCCGCCTTCACCGAGATCAATAAAACGCGTCGCCAGACGCTTCGTGAAATAACGGTCGTGTGAAACCGCAATGATCGTGCCGTCGAACGAGAGAAGCGCGTTTTCCAGAGCTTCACGGGACTCAATGTCCAAGTGGTTCGTCGGCTCGTCCAGAATCAGCAGATTCATCTTCGACAGAATCAGCTTTGCCAGCGTCAGACGCGCCCGCTCACCGCCCGACAGAACCGATACCTCTTTCTCAATGTCATCGCCGCGGAATAAAAATAACGCCAGCGTGTTGCGAATTTCCGTCTGCGTCAGATTCGGATACGCGTTCCATAACTCGTCCAGAACCGTGTTGGAGTCGTCCAGATTCTGGTTTTCCTGATCGTAGTATCCAATCGTTACATTGTAGCCGAACTCAATTTCTCCCGCCAGCGGCTCCAGCTGCCCCAGAAGCAGCTTGATGAGCGTCGACTTGCCGCAGCCGTTCGGCCCCGAGATGAACAGACGATCCCGTTTCTTCACGAGAAAGCTCAGATCGCGGAACAGAAGGCTGCTCCCAAAGCCCATCGTCAGATTTTTCACGTACGCCACATCGTTGCCCGATTCCCCGGAGGAACTCAGCGAAAAACGAATGGACGCCGGCAGCGCCTTCGGCTTCTCGATTTTCTCCATCCGCGCGATGGCCTTTTCCCGGCTTTCCGCTGCGATGATGTTCCGCTCGCGGTTCCAGCGCCGCTGCTGCTCAATGTACGCTTCCAGACGCGCGATTTCTTTCTGCTGGATCTCGTATTTCTTCTCCCATTCGCGGCGGTACGCCTCCTTTTCTTTGACGTACTGCGAGTAGCTGCATTTGTATAGCTTCCCGACTTTGTTTTCAATGTCAAGGGTCTTGTTTGTGACACGGTCGAGGAAAAAACGGTCGTGACTTACGAGAATGATGGTCTTCTTCGGATGATAGGACGCCAGATGATTCTCCAGCCAGACCATCGTGTCGGTGTCCAGATGGTTCGTCGGCTCGTCCAGAATCAGAATGTCCGGCTCGCGGGAAAGAAGCCTTGCAAGCGCAAGACGGGTGCGCTGCCCGCCGCTGCACTTGGCTACGGGCATGGCGAACGTTTCTTCCCCGAACCCCAGCTCCTTCAGAATGCTGCGGCAGCGCGACTTGTAGTGCAGTCCTCCGCCCGCAATGTACCGGCTGTTGACGGCCTCGTATTCGGCGGACAGGCGGTTCAGAGCCACCGTGTCCTCCGCGGACGTTTCGTTCAGTTCCTTCTGAAGCTCGGCCAGACGCACCTCCGCGCGGCACAGCTCCGGAAAAATCGCGTAAATCTGCCCAAGAACGGTTTCGTCCACAACCGAAGCAGAAACGGAAGCGTCCGTGCCCGGCTCGTCCAACGAGAGAATGTTGAATGCATCGTCCCGGTGGAGCATTCCGATCACCTTGTCCTTCGCAAGGTAAACGGTGCCTTCGTCGGGCGTGTACTCGCCGCAGAGCATCCGGAGCAGCGTGCTTTTGCCGCTTCCGTTCACCCCTACGACGGCAAGATGGTCCCCTTCTTCAAGAGAAAACGTGACATCGGTAAGAATGTCGCGCGTGCCGATGCGGTAGGCGAGCGATTTTGTGCTGATGGATATCATATGTGTTGATTGAAAAGGGGCGGCGCTCATCCGAAAAAGAAAAGTGCCGTCCCTTTGTCCTCCTTTATTTGCGATGGATTCGTTCTCCGGAGGTTAATTGCGCCGCGGAATGTTGAACTGAACGGTCGCGTCGTTGTCCGGAGAATTCTGCGAACCGCCGGAATTGCTCCGGTTCAGATTCGGATTTTGCCCGTTTGGCTGCTGCTGCGGGTATCCGTAGGTTCCATAGGACTGCTGCGGATAGGTGGTTTGCCGGTTGGGGTTCTGCTGCCTTGGATAACCCTGCGGCTGCTGGCTGTAGCCGTTTCCGTAGGGCTGCTGCGGATAACCGTATCCTGTGCTGTTTCCGTAGGTCTGCTGCTGCGCCGGTGCGGAACGGTTCGGATTGGCCGGATATCCGTTCTGTTGATAATACCCGCCCTGCTGCGGATAGCGGTTCGGAGAATTGGCGGGATATGCGCTGTTTTGCGGGTACGCGCGTCCGTTTTGGTTTGGACGGGGAGCGTTCGGATTCGGATTCGGACGGCGTCTGGCCTGCGGATTCGGATTCCGGCTTCCGTAGAGACGCTCATCATAGAAGTCCTGCGGCGCGGGAGAGCGTCCGCCGGATTTCCGCTGGAAGATGTACTTTTGCAGGAGAGCCGCCACATCGTCGTTGAACATCGCCCAGACGAAGACAGCGATGAAAAGGACTGCTGCGAGAATCACAATCCACAGAATCACCTTGAAGAAGGTGACAATCGCGTTGCCGGCGGGCGTACCCTTTTCCTCGGCATTTTCCGTATTGGTTTCTGCGGCCTCTGCGGCTTCCGCGGCTGCCGCATTGCGGGCCGAGACCCCAGCGACCAGGGTGTTGTAAAGGCGGGTGACGACCTTCTTGACAGCGCGGCTGTATTGGCCGTCTGCAAAATCGGCTTCAAAATACTCGTCGCGGATGGACGCGATGGTTTCGTTCGGAAGGATATCCTCCACGCCGACGCTCGGAACGAAGTAATAATTGTTGTCGTCCTTGGCGATGAGAATCAGAATACCCTCGCCGAGCTTCCATTCCGTGAACAGGTTGCGCGCGTAGGTTCCGATGTCCTCGCCGTAGGTGTTGTTGACCGTACAGACGGCAATGGTCATCTGAATGTCGCCGGCGAGCTTTTTGTTGGTGTCGCGGATTTCGCTGATGGTGTTCTCGTCCAGGATGCCCGCGTCGTCCGCAACATAATTTTCATGCTTGGGGTACGATACCGCGGCAAAGACTGCCGACGGAAGCAGCGTCAGCACCGTCAGAAGGACGGCCAGCGCCGCGAGGAATTTTTTGTGTGTTTTTTTCATCATGATTGTTTTGTCCGGCGAAAGAGGTCAGGAACCCATGTGAATCAGCTTTGCCTTGAGCTCGTCTTCGATTCGGCCGAGCTCCGCTTCCGCCGCCACTCTCTTTTCGCGTCCTTCCTTTTGAATCTGCTGCACCTCGTCGAGGGTCTGAATCAGCTGCTCGTTGGTATGGGTGAGGGTTTCGATGTCCACGATGCCGCGCTCCGACTCCCGCGTGATGTCCACAGTGGCCTGATGAAGGGCTTCGGCGTTCTTCTTGAGCAGTTCGTTGGTCATATCGGTGACCATGCGTCCGGCTTCCATGGCCTGACGGGAATGCTCGATGCCGAGGGCGATGACCATCTGACTTTTCCAGAGCGGGATGGTATTCATGATGACGGTCTGGATTTTTTCCGCCATCATGGTGTCATTGTTCTGGACGAGGCGGATCTGCGGCGACATCTGAATGGAAACCATGCGGGTCAGCTCGAGGTCGTGCAGCTTTCTTTCAAAGCGGACGCACTGTTCCTCAAAGTCGTTGGCCGCCTGCGCGTCCTCGGGAAGGCCGGTCTTCTGGGCCTTTTCCTTGAGCTCCACGAGGGTGGTGGCGCGTTCCTCGGCCAGACGTTTTTTGCCCGCGAGGATGTACATGGTCAGTTCCTTGAAGTAAGTGAGGTTCATCTCATAGAGGTTATCGAACATAGCGATATCCTTGAGCAGGGTAATCTGATGCTGTTCGAGAATAGCGACGATGTCGTTGACGCTGTCCTCGCACTTGTCGTATTTGGTTTTGAGGTTTTCGATTTTGCGCTTGGTGTTTTTGAACATGCCGAGGAAACCGTTGTCGTCCGCGTCCTCGTTCATGGAGCGGAGGTTTCCGATGAGGTTGGTGATCATGGTACCGGTTTCGCCGAAATCCTTATTGCGGACGCTGCCGAGGGCGGTATCGCTGAAATCGGAAATTTTCTTCTGCGCCGCGGAGCCGTAATTAAGGATAACGCCGGAATTTTTGATGTCGATTTGCTTGGCAAAGTCGTCGATGGCGCGGCGTTCCGCTTCGGTGAAGGACGTTTCCTCGACGGCGGGGATCTGCGGGGCGGGTGCGGCGGGAGTCGGGGCAGTCTGCGGTTCAGGCGCGGGTGCTGCTGCTGCGGAAGCGCCGGCGGCGGGGTCGAGAGTGAGCTTGATTTCGTTATCCATAAGACAATACTCCTTTGTCGTAGTTGCAGATGGCTGCGTGTTTTCTATCCTTAAATATAAGGATATATCCAGCATATTGTATTCTTTTTTTTATTTATTCGTTTTCGGACGGATGGATGGGGGAGGAGAGATCCTCCGGGTCGGTTTTCGTTTTATCTTTATCTTTATCTTTTTCCGGCTCAGGTTCGACGAAGGGGCCGGCGGTGGTTTTGAGGGAGAGGAGGCGGGAAAGTCCGAGAAGGCCGACACCGAAGTAGGCGGCATAGCGATAGATGGAGATTCCCATGGAGCCGGCGTCTGCGGAGGTAAAGGCATAGCAGCACAGGCCGAAGGAGATCCCGAGTACAGCAGACGCGGCGAATGCGGAGGTAAAGATGAAGAAGGGTGCGGAGGCGCGGGACTGACAGGAAAGGGCGAGACGGGTTTCGGAGAGGAGGAGGAGGAGGACGCCTGCCTGCACGATGGTAATCACGTTGCGGACGGGGCTATTGAGGGGGAGGGTGAAATCGAAGTAACAGGCGAACATATTAAGGTTGACAGAGAGGGCGGCGAGCAGTGCGAGGACGATACGGGGGATGGAGGAGCGTGTTTTCGCATGGGCGCCGAGGATCATGGAGAGGGACAATGCGGGGAGCAGGAGGAGTCCGACGAGTTCGATTTTGCTTTCTCCGGCGTTGCGGAGGTGGAGAACGAGGAGATCATACAGGGAGGTGAAGGTGGTCATGAGGGCCATGATGGCGGTAAAATACGATGCGCACAGGGAAAGCAGGGGACTGTCCGGGTAGGCATTCAGAGAAAAGGTGTGGCGCGACGCAATGCCGAGCACCGCAGAAAGGATTGCGGCGGCGGCGATTCCGGCGCACAGAACATAAAATTTTACGGATCCGAAATCAAAATGCCCGATGATTTCATCAAAGTCAAAAATCAGTCCGAATGAGAGGGCGAGTGCGATGAGGATGCCAAGCGCTGGCAGGATCGGCAGCAGTTTCGTGAGAATTCGCACGAAGGCAGCTGGGTACCCCGTTTTGTTTTCTTCCATTTTTGGATGCCTCTTTCCATTCACTAAAGGTAAAATCCGATAGAATAATTTTCATACCATATATAATACCACAAAACATCGCTCTTGACAAGAGTGAATCCGTGAAAAGTCGAAAAGTAGCGGTGGCAGAGTTTTTT
>JBJFGC010000317.1:0-2562 GCA_051892315.1 Eubacteriales bacterium | reverse complement strand
TCAACATCCCCATCGAATACATTCTCGAATGCATCCACACCATTTACTCCGTTCATCACAAAAACGGTGACATCCGCCGCGTCAACGTCAACATTGCGGCAACGACCGTCGAAAACTACCGCAAGCTGAAGGAAGCCGGCATCGGAACCTACATCCTGTTCCAGGAGACCTACCACAAAAAGAGCTACCTCGAGCTTCACCCGACCGGCCCGAAGCACAACTACGATTACCACACCGAAGCGATGGACCGCGCGATGGAAGGCGGCATCGACGACGTCGGCCTTGGCGTTCTGTTTGGTCTGGAACTGTACAAATACGAATTTGCCGGACTGCTCATGCACGCGGAGCATCTGGAAGCTGTCCACGGCGTTGGCCCGCACACCATCAGCGTTCCGCGCGTCAAGCGCGCCGACGACATTGACCCGAACGTCTTTGACAACGGCATTTCCGACGAAATTTTTGAAAAAATCATCGCCTGCATCCGCATCGCGGTTCCTTACACCGGCATGATTATCTCCACCCGCGAAAGTCCGGAAGTGCGTGAAAAGGCTTTGGGTCTGGGCATTTCCCAGATCAGCGGCGCGTCCCGCACGTCCGTCGGCGGCTACACGGAGGAAGAACGTCCGCACGACTCCGAGCAGTTCGACGTCTCCGACCAGCGTACGCTCGACGAGGTCGTCAACTGGCTGATGAAGCTTGGCTACATCCCGTCCTTCTGCACGGCATGCTACCGTGAAGGCCGGACGGGCGACCGGTTCATGTCCCTCTGCAAGAACGGCCAGATTCAGAACTGCTGTCATCCGAACGCGCTCATGACCCTGACGGAATATCTCGTAGACTACGCAAGCGAGGACACCAAGAGAATCGGCTTCGACCTGATCGCCAAAGAACTGAACAACATCCCCAAGGAAAAAGTCAGAGCCATTGCTTCCCAGAACATCGAAGACATCAAAGCCTCCAACCGGAGAGACTTCCGGTTCTAAGGAAACATAAGTTTGCCGGGGAGGGCTTTCCCGAAAAAGCCCCTCCCCGAACCCCACCTCAAAAACTTTCAAAAAAAGGAAGGAACAAGGTGCAGTGCAAATCGATCAAAAAAATTGCACCAACGTTGTCCACTCATCCTATTTAAAGTTTTTTGAAGGGGGTGCGGGGGGAAGCGGAGTTCGCGCAGCGAATCTCCGTTGTTCCACAAAAGTTTCCCCCGCGAATCCCGTCAATCTCACGTTATCAATCACACACAAAGGAGAATTTCTATGAGCCTGAACGAACAAGTATCTGCTGAACGTATTCACATCGGATTTTTCGGGTTGCGGAACGCCGGAAAATCAAGCGTTGTCAACGCCGTCACGGGACAGGCGCTCTCGCTGGTTTCCGAGGTAAAGGGAACGACCACGGACCCGGTCAAAAAAGCTATGGAAATTCTCCCGCTCGGGCCGGTAGTCATCATTGACACCCCCGGGATTGACGACGAAGGGGAGCTTGGCGAAATGCGCGTCCGGCGCGCAATGCAGACGCTCAATCTGACGGATCTGGCCGTCCTTGTGGTCGACGGGACGCGGGGACTGTCGGACATGGACCGCCGGATGCTGGCGTCGTTTGAAGCGAAGAAAATCCCCTACGTCATCGCCTACAACAAGTCCGACCTCCTGGAAACGATCCCGGAGGCAGGTGCGAACGAAATTTACGTAAGCGCGGCAACGAATGCGAACATTCACGAGCTGCGCGAGCGGCTGGGCCATCTGGTTCACGCGGAGGAAAACGGCCGGCGCATTGTGGCAGATCTCGTGGAGCCGAACGACCTGGTCGTACTGGTGGTGCCGATTGACTCTGCGGCGCCCAAGGGGCGTCTGATTCTCCCGCAGCAGCAGACCATCCGGGACCTCCTGGACACCGGCGCCATCGCGGTCGTCACGCGCGAGACGGAGCTTCCGCAGACGCTGGCGTCCCTCGGCCGGAAGCCAAAGCTGGTCATCACGGATTCGCAGGCGTTCGGCAAAGTCAGCCGCGACGTACCGCCGGACATCCTGCTGACGTCGTTCTCGATTTTATTCGCGCGCTACAAGGGCAATCTTGCCGAAGCAGTCCGCGGCGCATCCAAGCTGGACAAGCTGCAGGACGGTGACCTTGTGCTGATTTCCGAGGGCTGTACACACCACCGTCAGTGCGAGGACATCGGCACCGTAAAGATGCCAAACTGGATCCGCAAGCACACCGGCCGGGACATCCGCTTCGCGTTCACCTCGGGCGGCGAGTTTCCGGAGGACCTGTCGCAGTACGCTCTGGTCGTCCACTGCGGCGGCTGTATGCTGAACGAGCGCGAAATGAAGTCGCGCATCCGTCATTGCCTCGACTGCGGCGTCCCGATTACCAACTACGGCATCGCCATTGCTCACATGCACGGCATTCTCGCCCGCTCCATCGAACCGTTTGCGGATATGGGGCTGGAATAAGAAATAAAGTTGACATGGGGGAAAGGTACTTTTTTCAAAGAGTACCTTTCCCCCATAGCTTTTCATTCAACGCAAGCAAAAAGGCATGGAACCAGCCTTCGTGCAGCAAATC
>JBJFGC010000316.1:0-2566 GCA_051892315.1 Eubacteriales bacterium | reverse complement strand
ATAACGATTGTATCTCCGTATGGTTTCAATGGGCGGGTGCGGCACGTATGGATGCCGTGCACATATCTTCTTAATTATACCACATCTCCCATAATGTGTCAAGCAAGGGTCTGAAACGCAAGAAAAATTTACCGTACTGACGATTCTTATTCAAAAATGTTATTATTAACATTTTGTGAATTTGTCCGCTCCCGACCGATTGCGACAACCTTTTCGTTCGCTGTGCGCTATACTGCAAAAAAAGAAAGGAACAGCGAAATGGAAACATTATACTGCGATTTGCATTACGGAGAAGACACATTGATCGCGGTTCTGCGCGGCAGTGTGGATCACCATACCGTGAAAAAGGTGCGCGAGGAAATCGATTGCGCCATTGCCCACTATTGCCCCAAGGAAACCGTACTGGATCTGCAAAAGGTCGAATTCATGGATTCCTCCGGACTGGGGCTGATTTTGGGGCGTTACGCACGCCTGCATGACACGGGCAAAAAACTGACGCTGCGCGGCGTGCCGGAGGAAATCATGAAAATCGTATGTCTTGCGGGAATCGACAAGTTTATTCCCGTGGAAAAAGAAAAGAAAGGAGGTGCTGCATCGTGAGAAAGGCGGCAGAGAATTTACTGCGCGCGGATTTTCCGGCGCGTTCGGTCAATGAAGGGCTGGCAAGGTCACTGGTTGCGGCGTTTGTGTGCCAGATGGATCCCACCATGGAGGAGCTGTCCGAAATCAAGACTGCGGTATCCGAGGCGGTGACGAACGCCATCGTTCACGGTTACCGGGAAAAGAAGGGAAATGTGTACATATCGGTTTCCCGCTCGGCTGACCGCACCGTGCGGATCTCGGTTCGCGACCACGGCTGCGGAATTGCCGATGTGGAAGCGGCGCGCCGACCCCTGTTTACCTCGGATTCCTCGGGCGAGCGCGGCGGTATGGGGTTTTCTATTATGGAAAACTTTTCGGACAGGCTGACTGTCAAATCCGCACCCGGCCGCGGAACCACGGTCACCATGGTTCGGAAACTGAAAGCATAACTGCGTAAAGGAGGACTGGCGCCGACGTGTATGAGGAAAACGGTGACCTTTTGCGCAAATTGCGCGAGGGAGATGCCACGGCACTGGAACAGCTGGTATCGTCCAACATGGGACTGGTCAAAAGCATAGCCCTTCGTTTCCGGGATCGCGGTGCCGAATTGGAGGATCTGGTGCAGATCGGCACGATCGGCATGATCAAGGCGGCACGCAGTTTCGATTTTTCTTACGGGACGGCATTTTCGACGTATGCGGTACCGCTCATTATCGGGGAGATCCGCCGCTATCTGCGGGATGACGGACTGATCAAGGTGAGCCGTACGGTCAAAAAGCAAGGAATGCTGCTGATGCGGGAAAAAGAACGGTTTTTGCAGGAAAACGGACGCGAACCGCGGATTTCCGAGCTTGCCGAGGTGTGCTCTATGACGGTGGAGGAGGCGGTGTCCGCGTTTGAAGCGGTGGGTCCCGTACATTCGTTTGACGAGCCCACGGGCGATGACGATCACATGACATTGGGAAATCTGCTCTCCGACCGCGAAAACGCCATTGAGGCGCTGACCGATCGGATCGCACTGCGGCAGGCGATCTCCGCTCTGGAGCCCGTTCAGCGATGCATCATCTCTCTGCGGTATGAAAAGGGAATGTCCCAACAGCAGACGGGGGATCTTTTGGGCTTGACGCAGGTCAAGGTTTCCCGCGAAGAAAAGAAGATCATGGAACAACTCCGGCACGCGCTGACCGGAGAGGGAAAGAGTGCCGGAACAAAGAGGAAAAAGGCTTAGTGCCCTTTCCTCTTTCTTCTTTTAAGAAATGACGGAAAAATGCAAAAAAAGTGAGAAAAAGTATTGACAAAAATAAATGCCGTATGTATAATTATCATTGTGACGATTTTCCAAAACCACGGAAGGCGGTATATCTGATTGCTGGATTCATTGCAGATCGACATGGCATCGGTGCTTGCCGGTGAGGTGGATACCCTCCCCATTGACGGCACGTTCTCCATGGACGAAACACAGGATTATAACGGCGCGCATTTTTTGCGTCCTGTCTGTGTGGTCGGCAATGTTACGAACCGTGCGGGATATATCAGGCTGTCCGTGAACGTCACGGCGGACTATTCGGCGCTGTGCGCCCGTTGCCTGAAGCCCATTGAGGGGCAGTTCGTTTCCTCGGTGGAAAAGACGGTCGCCGTACGCGGTACGCTGGCGGATGAAGATGCCGATGAGATCATCAGCGATTATGTGCTGATCGAAAACGGTATTCTGGATCTGCCGCAGATCGTATCCGAACAGCTCTGCCTGGAACTTCCGTACCGGTTTTTATGCCGTGAGGATTGTCGGGGACTTTGTCCCAAATGCGGAAAGGACCGCAATGAAGGCGATTGCGGTTGTCCGGAAAAGGAACCGGATCCGCGCCTTGCACCGCTCAGAGCACTACTGGAAAAATGAGCAGAATCGGGAATCTCTCCACACAAGAGGCACCGCCGCGCATTTTCCGTTGCCTACTTATTCATAATGAAAGGGGTGTTGTTAGAAATG
>JBJFGC010000315.1:0-2573 GCA_051892315.1 Eubacteriales bacterium | reverse complement strand
TCCTCCTGAAGACCAGAGAGGAAATGGGCCAGACCCTCATCATGGTCACTCACGACCTCTCCATCGCCGACCATGCAGACCGTATCTTCCGCATGGACAACGGTGTCCTCTCCCTCGAAAGAGACTACATCGGCGGCCGGAAGAAGACCATTACTTCTTATTGAGCTGAGGGTTCCCGGGGCGCCGCCCCGGACTCCGCTCAGAAACCTTATAAGAAAGCTGGCTGTAGGTGTCTGACCTGCAGCCATTTCTTTTATGGCGAAAGATTCCGTTGAAGAAACTTCTAAAATTTCAGACGTGGAATATATTTATAGCAAAACCTGAATGCATTGAGGGCCTATGAAATATATTCCACGTCTTGTTTTGAATTACACGGTTTATGCTTTCCTGTTCATGGGAGCTGCCGTACTGATCGGGCGCGCCGCCTTTCCAGGAGACGCTGGGTATACCGCGCCGACGGCCGGTGTTCCGGAAACAGAGCCGCCGCAGATTATGATTGACCCCGGTCACGGGGGAGAGGACGGCGGCGCGTCGGTCGGCGACACGCTCGAAAAGGATTTGAATCTGGAAATTTCGTTTTGTCTGTCGGACCTGTACAGTCTGTTCGGCATCCGTTCCGAAATGACGCGGACGGAAGACACCATGCTCTACGACCGTTTCGACGACCTTGAGGATTACCGGGGCAAAAAGAAGACCTATGACCTGCGTTCGCGGCTGCGTATGGCCGAGGAATCGGGCGCGGTGCTGTACGTCGGCGTTCACATGAACAAGTTCCCGCAGGAAAAGTACAAGGGGCTGCAGGTTTACTATTCACCGAATACGGACGAAAGTACACGCGCAGCCCGAATGATCCAGTCGTACGCGAAAAAATACCTCGACCCGACCAATGACCGTGAAACAAAAAAAGCGACCAACGCCATTTACATCCTGAAACGTATAAAAATTCCGGCGGTTCTGGTCGAGTGCGGTTTTCTCTCCAACAACGAAGAGCGTGCTCTCCTTGAAACGCCGGAATATCGCCTGAAGGTCGCTGCCGTCCTGTTTGCATCCACCGGCGAATACCTGTACGCAGGGGGAACGTGAAAGGATGAAGCTTTGAGCGGAGGGGAAAGGGGAGTGTACTTTTTTAAAAAGGATACTCCCCTGCATTTTTCCTTCCCTTATAAAATTCCAGAGCGTCGGCGATGTAGCGGGTGGTGCCGGTGCCGTAAGTTTCGGCTTCCGGAGGGATGCTTTCCGGACCGGGCAGGGAACCGCCGCAGCCGGTGCATTGACAGTTTTTCCATTGCTCCGCCGCGGACTGAGCGGCCGGACTGTCCGGCGAGTCACCGCGCTTCATGCAGAGCGCGAATTCCGCGAGAACATCCGCGGCCTCGCTGCCGCTTTCCTTCGGGATGGGATACGGTTTGTCTTCGTACATAGCGGAAAACCTCACAAGATAAGAAATACCGGGGAACTCCCCGGTATTATTGTTTCCCGTATGGCACAGGTTATTCCTCTTTCGCCGTAAAATCAATGTCGTAGCGTGTCCCGTGTGAGAACAGAACACCGTCCGTGAGACGAAGACGCAGGAGAACGGTGTGCGGATCCGCCTCGTTCACGTGGCCGTTGCCGTACCACTCCGCGAAAACAGCGCGCAGCTTGCCTGCCATTTCCTCGTTTTGCGGACGCAGAAGATACCCCAGATTTTCGCCGATTCCATGGGCAGTGAACCACTCACCGCACACAGCCACAGCGGGATTGGCTGCAATCTGCCGCATTTTGTTCGAGAGGGAATTGGTGATCACGTAAAACGAACCGCTTTCGTAATAGCTGTTGACTACGCGCACCGAGGGCGTGGAACCGTCGACGGTTGCCAGCGAAATCAATGTGTCGTAACCGAAGCGCTGATCCATGATTTCCTGCGCTTCCTTGGGAAATCCATTGCTCATAGGCTCTCCTTTTCGCTTTCAGGATGAGTGTCCACTGCTTTATTTTTGCTTTGGCTTGTTTGTGGGCTTGGCGGATGGTTTGGACGATTCCGTCTTCGGCGGCTTCAGCTCAAAGATGGAAAGCAGGCGGAGATTGTGGAAGCCGAGAAGGTAGCCAAGCGTCGTGACCAGAATGCCGGGAAGGATGTAGAGCAGGTGAATCAGCGGATTGTTCGGGGAAAAATAGGAAACAATGCCCGCGTACATGCCTTCCCAGAGAAGACAGAGCGCACGCGCAATGATGTTCATGTTGCCTGCCCATTCGTACGACCCCTTGAACGGATCGGAAATGAGAACCAGCACAGCGAGAATGAAATTGGGGATGTTTGCGACCAGCGCAATCCATAGTCCGGTCAGCGGCTTTGCTACCGCACGGCCGCCGTCCACCTTGATGCGGTCATGACCGCCGCGTTCCCAGATAACCGCGTAAATGAGAAACAGATAGAAAAACGCCGCAAAGCAGCTGGCAAAAAGCATGAGCCAGGCCTTTTGGCTCTGTGCCGCGGAGGCGGCGGCAACTACCATCAATCCGAGAAACGTCGCACCGAACTGGTTGAGCAGCAGTTTGGATATAATTTTTGAGTTTTCACTCCAGAATTCTTT
>JBJFGC010000314.1:0-10242 GCA_051892315.1 Eubacteriales bacterium | reverse complement strand
CGGAAGAAGCTCCCAGCGAATCGTAAACGGTACGTTCCGTACGGGCCGGTAGCGCAGATTCACAGGCGCCAGCGTGTAAACGCTGTCTCCCGAACATACATACGGCGAACTGTCGATTTCCGTGTACGCCACATAATCGTTCAGCGCATCCGCATCGCTTTCGTATACCGCCGCCGCAATGCGGTAGAATATAACGTTGTTCGTTTCCAGATCCGCAACCGTGTGCTCGTATACCGTGTCCAGCCGCTTCTCCGTGAAAATCGCCGTCCGCGTGTAGCTCGGCGCGCGCCCCGTCGACTCCGCATAATGGAACCATAGCCCCACCGTCCGGACAAAATACCCCTCCGGTACATCGTCAAACTGCCATACAATGCGGGAAGCCTGCCCAATCATCAGCCCCGAATACGATGCAATGGAAAGCGCGGGCGCCGCTACACTTCCGTCCCCTTTCCATGAAATCGTGAGACTTGTGGACGAAGTCCCCTCGTAGGTGAGCGTCGACGCCGAAGACAGCGTGAGCGACTTCACCTCCGCCGCCTGAACAAATACCGCCGTCACCGCACTCGTGAACGGACTGGATACCAGCGTCTGCCCCTCCCCGTTGTACGTCACCTCCACCTGCGCACCCTTGGTGTACGCCGTGGTCGTCGCACTGTTGTACGGCTCAAGCGTGACCTTGAGCTTCCCGCCCGCCGCGGAAACGGTGAGACGCGCCGTCATGCCGTTCACCGTCAGATCGGTCAGATTCCGGAATACAATTGCCATGCCGCTCCTCCCTCATTCCGTCAGAAGAAGGAAAATTTCCCCTTCCTCCAGAACCTCCGGCAAAACCGTGCCGTAGCGGATGTTGCGTACCACCGCCTGACCGGTGGTCTCCGGCGCGGCGATAAGATTCCCGCTCATCGTCCCGCCCGTCCTGCAGAGCAAACTGCTCCCCGGTACCCCGCCGACCGCACCCGCGTTTTCCGCAAACGGAACCGTCGCAAGCGCGTCAATGGTACATGTGACAAAACCGCATTTCTCCGGATCGCTGCGGGTGTCGGTCAGCATGTCCGCCGTCAGTGCGGTGCAGACCGCCTGAATCGTAACCTCCGCTAATACAAGATCACGGATCAGCTCCGTGTCCGTCGGCAGCGAAAGGTTGTCCTCCGCCGCCACAAGAGTGAATTCCCCGGACGCCGTGTTCAGCCGCAGCACAATCGTATAGCTGTGACCGGCGGACAGGACCAGATTCTGCGCCTCCTTCATCCATGCCATGTAGCCGCGAATCCAGGCAATCCCCGGCGCCACGGACACCGTCAGCCCGCCGGCCGGCGCAACGGCAAATCCGCCCTGCCCGTACGTCCCCGCCGCAAGAATGCCGTCCGAATAAAACGACGAAATCATCTTCGCAAAAAACGAAGCGTCCACCGCCTTGTCCCCCCGCGGGAACCCATTCACCGTCTCCACAACCGTCGTGGAATCAAACATCCCGCCCAACACAGGCACCACAATATCAGCCATAACTTCTCCTTTGTATGATGAAATTTTCTTTTCTCACGCCTCTCTCCCCCAAAAAACTATCCCCGCTTCCCCGGCACAAGCCGGCGGATCTGGCGGACTTCTTCGCCGAAGGAGGGGTAGAGGGTGCGGAGACCGTACTCGGTCACGTCGTCGACGGCGGTCAGACGCATACCGAACGAGAGACCGAGGGTGTCGTCCGCCACGTCGCAGATGTCGCCGAGACGGTAGTCCACACCGTAACGGGGGGAAACGCCCGTGTCCGTTTCGGCGGCAACACAGACCGACGCGGGGTAGTTTGCGAGAATTTCCGCACCGCGCTGACGCAAAGCCGCAGCATAGGCGTCCGTGCTGCCGAAATCGTCCGGCTTCACATCCGATACACAGCGGTACAGCTCCCGCTTCGGACCGCCGCCGCTCTGGTCGACCACCACCGTCGTCCCGTCCGTACCCTCGACGTAGGCGACGTTTTTCATGCCGGAAACGTCGCGTTCAAACCGAAGGGACGTGATGTTCCCGAACGACGCGGAAAAGACCGCCTGCCAGGTGTTGTAGTTCTCCGAAACCGTCTCGCCAAATCCCGAGCTGCGGTCCACTCCCGCAACCAGACGGAAAACCGGCACGTTTGTCTCCGGATCCAGCTCAATCCGGTACGACGCGCCGAACGGCCGCAGCACCGAGTACAGCCAGTCCGACAGCGTGTCCCATTCGTACGTCAGACTCACCTCGTCCTCCGCCGTGATTTCGCTTTCCCCAAGCACCACGCCGCAGTCCCGCAGGTTCTCTTCCACCGCCGCGTAAACCGCCTCCGTCAGCGTGCCGGTGCAGCAGCCCCGGCCGGCCAAAACACGATCGTCCAGAAGGGACTCCAGCAGGAACCCGCCCATCACGCAGTCCCCTTCCCCTTCTTCGTTGTCCACCGAAAGGTACGTCACCCGTCCGCATTTCATCCGCCCGTCCTCCAGACCGGTGCGTACATACACAGCGTCCAGCGCCGCCGGAAGAAGCTCCCGCGGAAAATGCAGCGTGAACGAGCCGTTCTCAAAATACCGCTCCGACCATACCACGGACGTGAACTCCTCCATCGCCCCCGTGAGGGGCACAAACGATTCATCCAAAAAATACAGCTCCATGTTCCCCCCTATATGCCGAAGTACAGCGGTACGTAGCTCACCTTCGCGCGGATGTACTCCTCGCCCGCACTGCAGAGAACCGTCACCACGCTCTCCCCCGTCGGAAGGCTGAAAAACCGGCTCCGCCGGTCAAACGAAAAGTACCGCTCCCCGTTGAGATAAATGTTCTTCTGCCGTTCGCGGGTGTCGATCACCAGCGTGTCCCCGTCCGCAAGTGTCACCGGACACTGCACAAATTCCCCGCCGCACGAAATGCCGGGCGATACAATGCTTCCGCCGTCCGCGGTGATTTCCGCCACAAGCCCGCACGGCGCGTCCCCGCGGTTCCAAAGAGCGGCCGCACTCGTGGTGCGGAGAATCCCCGTCACGCTGCCCGCCCCCGCGTAAAACGAAAAGGGCGCGGTAAGCAGCGGCACCGGATCACGGAAAATCACCTCTACCGCCTCCGCATCCCGGAAAAAGACCGACGGAGCGGCAAATTCCAGCGAAATTTCCGGCCGGTCGTACATCGTCTCCCGCAGAAACGACGCCTCGCCGCAGGGAATGCCGTCGATTTTCCGGTGAACGCCGTAGATTTCCGTGTCAATCTCCACCGTGCGGGTCGGATCCATCAGGGAAACCACGCGGCGGCGAAGCTCCTCGGTCTCCTCCGGCCCCGCATCCACCTCGAAGGTCAGCCCAAGCTCCCGCTCCGCAAACCGCCGCCGCTCCGGATAGCCGCCGTGACGGGACGCGTACGGCCGGATGCTCACATCAAAGTCCGCGCAGTCGAACCCAACCAGTCCCCCCGCCACCAGACGGCACGGGGACTCCGGCGAAAGCTCAAGGCTCCGCCCGCCGGATGTCAGTCGAATTTTGTATGTTTTTTCCATATCAGTTTCTGAAAACAGCCTCGCTTTCCCGACGGATGCGGCGCGCGGTGCGATACGGGGACGCATCGCTGTCGCGCAGGTAGATGTTCTGCGTCACACTGCCGCCCCACACGCTTCCGTCTTCCTTTCCGCTCCGGCGCGTCGTCTGCGCCTCCTGACCCACGGATTCCATCGCCCGGCGGACAAAATCCGCACCGGAGAGAATGCCCTCGGCCATCCCCCGTGAAATCATAACGCCCACCTCGTCGCGCATCAGCCCGGACGGGGAACGGATGTCGTAATACTCCTTCACCGCGTTTTCCGCTTCCCCTGACACTTGCTGAATGGCCGCGACGACCTCGGCTCCGGCCATCCGGATGCCGGAGGCGATGCCTTCCATCATCTCCGAACCGACGGACGTCCACGCGCTGCCGCCGAACGAAGCCGCCGCGGACTCCGCAATCGCCCGTACTGCCGCGGCTACCGTTCCTCCTCCCGCCGAAATTCCGCCCGCAATGGCGCCCGCCGCATTTTGTCCGGCCTCTGCCCATCCGCTGTCCGCAAACGCCGCCGCAGACGAGACCGCGAGAGACTGCATCGCCTGCTCCACACTTGCGGAAGCTCCGAGCACCCCGGCGGCCAGGCGTTCAATCGCCGCCACGAGGGACGCGTCAATGGACGCGCCGGAAAACGCGTTTGCCAGCGACTGATTGATGCCGGCCGCCAGACTGCTCACCTGCCCCTGCATCGCTGCCGCGGACGCCGAAAACGCCGCTGTGTCCAGAACCACTCCGATTGTTACCGATCCGTCAGCCATACCATTTCTCCTTTTCCTCCTCTGTTTTCCGGATTCTCACGCCTGCCTTGGCCCGGCGGACGCGGCGCCGCAGGTCGTCGTCCCCGATTTTCGTCGTATCCGTTCCACGGAGACGGACGACCTGCATGAATTCCGTCTCGGCCGGAAGACTGCGCAGAAGCGCCATAAACTTCCAGTAATGCAGGCGTGTCTCCGGCGCGCAGAGATCCAGCGCGTACGTCTGCCAAAACGCCGCGAAAATCCGCTCCGCGTCCGCCGTGAAGTCAAAGACCGGCGCCTCCGCACGCGTTTCGCCGGTTCCGTCCGGCAATTCCCGCCACCGGCCGCACGATGCAAACCACAGCATCCCGCGCACCGTCTCGCGAAGGACCGACGCCGCGTCCTCCGCGTCGTCCGCATCGTTCGCGCCGTCCAACGGAACCAGCCGAACGCGTTCCAGCGGGTTCTCCCGCGGAAAAATCAGCTCCGCCGCGCAGAGGGCCTTGCGTCCCGCGTCGACGCCTTCCTCGGCCAACAGCTCGGCGACAAGAATCCACCGCCGGAAGTCCGTCCGCATCGGATACCGCCGTCCGCTGACCAGAAGGGTCTCCGGCAGCGGGTCCGTGAGCAGATTAAACGCCATACGCCTGTGTCATCTGCGCCGCGCGGCCCCGGTATTTCTCCTCGACCGCCTCCATCTTCGTACGGAACCGGTTGACCTGCTCGTTGACGAACAGAATAAATTCCACGTACGCCGTGGTATGCGCGTCCGCGCTGTACGCCTCGCCGCAGACCTTCACTCCCGTTCCGTCCCCAAGCACCGCGTCAAAAAACCTCCGGATGATGCAGCACTGCTCCCGCAGAGCATCCTCCGCCGTTTCCCCGGCCAGACCGCCGATGTCCCCGCGCAAGGCCTCCAGCCCCCGGCACATCCGGCCCATATTCTCACTTTCACTCACATCAAACAGGTACTCCGCCCCGCCGTAATTCCACACGTGATCCATGTTGTTCTCCTCTTTGTCTTAATGTTTTCGCTGGGAGGCTGCGGGGGAAACCCGGCTCGCGCAGCGAATCCCGACGGTTCCCCCGCAGCTTCCCCCGCATTTCTCTATCATTCCTCCGTAAACACCCCTGTGGAAACAACGTAGGTGCCGGGGTGGAGGTCGCCTACGGCTTTCATGGTGCCGGTGTAGCAGAGGGCGTCGGTGCCTTCGCCGCATTCGTCGGGGATGACGGAATAGCGGCGGCGGATGGCGCGGCAGACGCCGTTTGCCGTTTCGTCGAACAGATCCACGGTGAGAAGGTCCACCTGGGCCTGATCCCCGCAGCGTTCCAGGTCGGTAATTTCGCGCAGGACGGCGATGACCGCGTTGTCGCGATAGACCTCGAATTCGTAGTCGATGACCGGCGCATAGCCGGTCACGTCGGTACGCTTGGTCGATTCATGAATGTAGCGCCGGCCGTAGCTCACGGCGTTTTTGGACTCCATAAATTCCGTGAAGCCCTCTCCGATCGGACTCCATACCGGCTGCGCTTCGGTGCCGGTGTTCAGAAAATGCTTTCGTTCCGCTCGATTGACAATTGCCATTCGTTACTCCTTTTTTCCATAAAATTTCAACAGGTAGCCCGCGCGGTATTCCTCCGTCCCGTCGTCGCAGACTGCGGCCTTATGGTATGTGCCGCCCGCGGTCGGGAGAACGCGCAGGTCCGTCCGTTCGCCGTCCTCCTCCGTCATCGGTACCGCGCGGATGTACTCCGCCAGAGCCGCGTAAAACGCCGCGGCGTCCAGCTTGGCCGCGGGAGAGGCGGACGACGCGCGGGGCGTCCGGATGCGCACGTCAAACGGCAGCCCCGCGAGGTACGAGCCGTCGACGTATTCGCGGTAGACCGTGTATCCGCCGGTCAGGGAAACACACGCCGCGCCGTCCCGCCACGTTTCCGGAAGAAAAACACTCCCGCTCCCGTTCAGATACGCACACAGCAGCTCCGGAACCGTTCTTTTCTCCTTGTCTTCCATTCCGTTCATCCTCCCTTGCCTGTCCGTGCCGCGCGGGAATCGCACAGTACGGACGCCGCGGTCTCCGCCCAGTGTTCGAGGTCGACCGCCCGGGCCGCCTCAAACCAGTGCGCGCACGCCTGCGGATGATAGCGCGTCCGGAACGGCCGCTCGGCATAGTAGCACAGGGACGCGTACGGCGCGGTGTACACCACCAGGCCCTCCGTTCCCTCTCCGGCCGGCGCCGCGGAACGGCACAGCGCGCCGGTGCGGTAGGGAACAAACGGTTCGCACGAGGCAATGACCGCCTGTTCCACGGCGCGAACGGCCGCGGGAATCCGCGCAAGCAGCGGCTCCGCCACACCGGACGCCGACATGGTCACCTTAACCATCGTCCTCCCTCCTCATTTCAGCTTCAGGCGGACGTGCGCGAGGGTTCCGCCCGTAAAGTACCCCGCTTCCGCCACGCGCATGGTCACTTCCGCCGCGCTCCCGCCGTGAAGGGAGCACAAATCCCCCTTCGACGGACGCGGCAGAGCCGTCTCCTCCCCCGCTTCCGCACGGCAGACGCTCACGTTGTCGAGAAAATACACCGTCACCCCGCCCTCGTCCACGGCAGACGGGTCCACGGCAAAAATTTCACGCACCATCACGTTTTCCAGCGTATACCGCTCATATTCCGGCGCGCCGGACGCGTCGTCCCCCTTGTATTTCAGCAGGACAACGGTATCGTTGGTAAAGTCCATCGTTTCTGTCACCTCACACCCAGCGGGACAGGCACCCGCTCTCCCACAGAAGGAGGAGAGCCTCCGGCGCTACGGCGTTTCCCAGCACGCGCACCCCGCCGCCGGCATATTCGTAGGTCACGGACCGGTCGCCGAGCGATTCGCTTTTGACGCGCGCGTCCCCGGCGCGGCCGGCGGCGTCCGCCGCCAGGCGATAGTCGACCTGGCAGCAGACCGCGCGTTCAAACGCGTCCCGGCGTACACCGGACAGCTCCGCCGCGTCGGCGGGATAAAGAAGCGCACGCAGCACCGTTTCCGCCGCACCCACGCCATCCGCAAACGCTTTTTCCTCCGCGCACCCGCCGTAGGTGTCGCGGTAAAATTCGTAAGAAGTCATGCCGCTCAACCCAGATAACGCACTGCCAGCTCCGGATAGAGGGTCTGGAAGGTATACAGAACGTCCATGGACAGGATCTCGCGCTTATAGCGGATGTCGTACCCGCGCACAACGCGCAGCGAAATGCCGTTGTAGCTGGTTACGTACGATTCCACACCGGCGGGCGTCTGAAGCGGGCGGGAAATGAACGCGAAAGCATTCGGATGGAACGCAAGGTTGGCCGTATGCGCCGCAATCAGCTCCACGGAGGCGGTCTTGGCCGCCGTCACGTTCGGGTAAAGCGGCACTTTAACCGTGGACGCGGCAACGGTCACGTCCGCCTTCACGACGTACGGCTTGCCGTCAATTTTGAGGATATCGCCGTGCTGGAGCTTACCGGAGGTCACAGACGCCGTGAAGGTCACCTCCGCCGCGTCGGTCACGGCCTCGGACAGCGTGAGCGTTCCGGTATAGGCCGGCGTATGCTCCGCCACCGCCTGGGACATATAATTGTCGATGCCGAACACGCGTCCGATGGCGCCCGTACGGAGCGCGCTGGTGGAGCCGCACTTTTCGGCGTTCACAATGGCCGGAACCTGCTTGAGCTTGGAGGTGGCAAGCGGGCTCCAGACCGCGCAGCGGCTGCCGAACGGAACCTTTTGGACATCGAGCATATACGAAGCCTGCGCGATATCGTCGAGTCCGGACGGCGTGGTTCCCGCCGTTCCGGCAATGTAGGGAATGTCGCGGTAAAGGCCGAGACCCTCCGCGTTGATCTTTTCGGCGAGGGCCGCCGCGGCAGGCTCGATGAACTGGCGGGTTACGGAGTCAAAATCGCACGCCGCCTCAATCGCGCCGAGCTGAAGGTCGACCGTCGCGATATGGTCGAGCTTCACGTCGATGGTATCGTTGTCCAGGTTCTGCGCGGAAATCCCCGCAGAGCTGTCGAAGTCGTTCGCCTCTAAGCGGACGGGGCAGCGGACCGACACCACGTCGCCCTTTTTCGCGGCGTTTCCGGGAATGGTCTCCTTGTACACCAGGTTCGGGAAAACAAGGTTGTCAATCAGTCTGGGCAGCGCCTCTCTCGCAATCTGCTTTACGGTAAAATCAAGTTTTGCCATCTTAAAAATCCTTTCTTTTTTTATAAAATAAATAACGTAAATTCGAGGGAACTTGCGGGGGAGGGTACTTTTTGAAAAAAGTACCTCTCCCCCGCACCCCCACCCTCAAAAACTTTCAATAAAAGGAAGGAACAAGGTGCAGTTCAAATCAGGCGAAAAAATCTGCACAAACTTTGTCAATTCATCCATTTTTTAAGTTTTTTGAAGGGGGTGCGGGGGAAAGCTTTTGTTCACAAAAGTTTCCCCCGCGAGTCCCATTGAACTCATGTTAAAGTTGTATGGGAAATCCCACTGCTTACTTTTTCATCCGGCCCGCGTAATAGTCCTCGTCGCTCATGAGGTCGGGGTCGGTAGTTTCTCTGCTGTGCGGCGCGCCGGTCGAGATGGTCATTCCCCCGCCGCTCTCCGCAAACAGGTACGGATCCGTTTCCCGCAGCTTTCCGATCTGCTCCGCGACGCCATGCACACCGCCTTCATCCACGGTCACGCCCGTCAGGTCAATGACGCGCATCAGGAGCGCGCTGTTCTTCGCACCGGCCCGCAGCGCCTCCCGCTCCACGGCTCCGCTCACCCGCAGCCGGTTCATCTCCGCCGCGTGCGTCCGCCGCAGCTCTGCAACGTCCCCGAACTCCCCGCCCGCTTCCGCCGCCTTTCGCACAAATTCCTCATACGACAGCTTCTCACTGCCAAAGATATCGGACAGTTTTGGCATTTCTGATCCCTTCTTTCTGTTTGATGATCGATTTTTCCTTCATGCGGGGGCTGGGGCAGCGCCCCGGAAAACGCCCCGACACCGTTTCACCCCTCCATCCACTTTTGCCGATACTCCTCCACCGTCAGGATCCCCGCCTTCACCTCGTCCAGGTCACGGGAACGCTGACTTTCGGTATCGGTAAAGTAGGAGTCGTCGAAGGTGACGCGAACGGCGGCATTCACATCGACCGGAAGGCGGTAGAGCTCGGACGCACACCAGAGCAGCGCGCGGACGATGCCGCGCAGGAACGATTCCACGTTTTTCTGATGCTTTGCCGCATTCTGGAGCATGTCCTGACGCTCGCCCATGTACTGCGTCGCCGTCAGACGGGCGCGCCCCTCAATGCCGCCGAACGTGTAGTGATGCGTTCCAAGCCCGCAGCGGAAGGACAGGTAATCCAGATGACTTTGCACCGCCTCCGCGTTGTCCGAGGTCCGCAGCTCCGGATTGTGCTCCGTAATCATCGGCCGGTCCGCAAGATCCGCGTCGCCGATGGTCACAAAAAGCTGCTGTGCCACATCATCCGGCGTATAGACGTTCCCCCGTTCGTCACGATTTACCAGAGACTGATTCAGGAAAACCTTCTTTCCGCCCAGCTTCAGGTCCCGGCAGAAATTGTTGAACGCCAGATCCACCCCCCGCAGACAGTCCAGCGCGTCCGCGAAAACCGATACGCCCATCCCCGACGCCTCGTCAATCGGATTCACAAGGTTCGGCGTCAGAATCGAGAAAAACGGTGCCGGTGAACCGGTTCGTATGACTTCCGCATACTTTCCGCCGTCCCGCTCCCGCAGAACACCGTCCTCCCGGTCGAAAAACGTGTTCCGGATGCAGTAACCGCCCTCTTCGAGCGTATGCATCTCCAGATAAACGTACTCCCGCCCCCGCAGAACGCCTTCCGAGAGAAACGCCGCCTCCGTAATCCGCCCGTTCCGGACGGACAGCGGCAGGATGTGCGCGGCGTCGACAAACTCAAACGAAAGCTGCGTC
>JBJFGC010000313.1:0-2580 GCA_051892315.1 Eubacteriales bacterium | reverse complement strand
GGATGAGGACATTCGCCGCTTTCGTCCGCCGCCAGAGCACTGCGGATTTCGGAAAGGTCCGTCATAAGCTCCCGCTTTTTCATGCCGTCACCAAGATCAAGAAAATATCCGTCCCGGTCGCCTTCTTTGATCACGCCGGTTTCACGCAGCATCGAGGACAGTTTTTCATACGGAATAGTGCGGACATTGCCGTCGCCTGTGATTGTCAGGTAGGCCATGTACGCCGCCGTTTCGCCGGATTTCGCCATTTCATCCTTCATCCGCAGCGCACATGCCACATCATGATCCATCGAGATACAGCGTCCGGCGGCAAGGATGCCGTCAAATCCCAGCGGAATGAGCGCCTCCATCGGAACCGGAAAGGACAAATTGGTCCGCCACTGACTGAGCAGCGCCATCCAGATGGTATAGAGCTCAGAGCCGAACGCACTGTCCTTTGCGTGGTCATCAATGTTGGCGTAACACCAGAACACCGGATGCTCCGGCTGCTTTCCGGCGAGAATGTCGCGGAATTCCATCCGTTTCTCACCGACGATGCATCGGCCCTCTCGTGCGCCAAGAAACGGCGCACGTCCGAGATAACGGTGGGAGCCCGCGAATTTCGGCCACATCATCACCGGCATCCCAGCGGATTCCCGTACTGCAAGAGAAAACGCAAACGGATCGTACTGGTTGACAAACCCGCCGTCGGTATTCGCTGTTTGGATTCTTCCGCCTCTGTAGGAAAGCAGCACGTTGGTGTACGGCTGATATGCGTTCACTGTATCGCGTCCGCTTGTCATGGCACATCCCGCCGTCATGCAGACAAGTCCTTCCGCTGTGCAGTCGATGACCATTTTGGCTCCATACGACCGGCAGGTTCCGCGGGCATCCAGACATCTGACGCCGCAGATATGCTTTCCATCCGCTGCATATACCCCGGTTACGACGGTGTCATAAATGGTTTCCGCACCGTATCGTTCGGCATATTCCGCAAGTGCTTCTGTTTTTTCGATGTCACCATGTCCCCATGTTTCCACCGTTTCACCTTCGCCGTGGATTTCCTCCGCTCTCCGGTCAATTTCACGGTAAAAACCGCCCTTGGTACCGCAGTAATATCCATAAATACCGCCAACCGTCCCTTGACCGCCCATCGTTCCGAATTGTTCGATGCCGAGAACGGAAAGGCCCGTTTTCGCGGCTGTCACAAGCGCAGACGATCCGGCAACCCCGAGCCCGCAGACAATCACATCGTACGAAGCCGCAAAAACGGTGTCGTCTGCCATTTTCTCACGGATGGTGCCGTCCGTCCAGTATTCACGCAGAATCATTGCTGTCCTCCGTTTCCGGCGAGAATGGTTTCCGCCAAGGTCACACCGCTGTCAAACGCCTCCAGAAAATGGCGTGGGCGGCCCGCATATTCGTAGGAAAAATAGGGTGCCGGCAGGACAATTTTTGCCTTTTTCCATACTTCCGGACGATTCCGCCAGATTTCCATCAGCCGATGCCTTGCCTCTGCAATTGTGCAGTCAAGCGGAACTTCAAACCGGAGATACACCTCCCCGACAAACCGTGCCGGAATCAGCGTAATCCCTGTTTCTGCCGCCCATGAACCGGCTTCCGTTTCGGACGCGTCGGAAAAATCCATGCCGCAGTGGAAAAACACACGCTCCGCGCATACGGTCGGATCGCAGTCAATGACGGTTTCCGCCGCGCATTCGAGAAATCCGCCGGTTGTGAAGATTTTCAGCACCGTTTTTCCATCGCTTTCCCGTCTTTCCGCAATCCGGCTCATGAACAGACAGTCCGCATCGGTCCGGAGCAGCATTTTCTGCAGAATGGGCTCAATCGGCGGGAGAGTTTCGCCGGTTTCACGCGAGGTATGCGGTTCCGGAACGCCGTCCCATCCGCCGGCCTTCGGAGACAGAATGTTTTTTTCACGCAGCATTTCGGCAAATTCCGCCGTTTTGGCATGAACCGCATCGTACCGCCATGCCTGACCATTCCCGGAAAGCGCTGCGATATAATCCCAGCCAAGCAGGGACATGCGCGAAAGAAGAAGAATTTTCTTTCCTGCATCTGCCAGCATCATGGCTGCCGCACACGCTTTCACGGTTGCTTCCGTGAAAATGATATCATAAACCTTCATAGAACATTACTTTCGGTACGCTTCAAGAAGCGATTCCAGACCTGCGTTGACTACGTTTTTCTGGGATTCCCAGTAGCTTACGATTTCCTGATCCTTTTCAACCACAGTCTGGAAGAAGGAATTGATGCCGCCGAGGGATGTGGAATTGATGTAGCCGAAATCATACCATGTGCTTGCCTTGATGATGTTCAGCATTTCTGCGGATTCCTCGTCCCGCGCATACTTCGACTTGAGCGCAACCTCATAATAAGCCGGGGAAATTTCCTTGTTGCCGTATGCGGCCATCGCTTCCATGACGATACCGGACATTTCCAGATCCTTGGTCGTGGTCAGAATTCCCATTGCAGTTACATTCTCCAGTACCGTCGTGTAATAACGCTCCTGGGTTTCGTCCATCTTCGGATAGGGCAGAATGCCGAAATCCACGGTCATGGTACGAAGAACCTCAGCAG
>JBJFGC010000312.1:0-2586 GCA_051892315.1 Eubacteriales bacterium | reverse complement strand
AAACGCGGATATCTTCCTGCGATGGGAATGGTCGGGGTCGACATGGTTCTTGCAGGATGCAGGATTGTGGCGGAGGATTACGGAGATTCATGGTGGAGCATGAGCAGGGAAGATACCTGATTCAAAACGGGGATGTACTTGATCCAAAGTACATCCCCGAAAAAATTGCTGTTCGCTTAGATTTCCAAAATATTTTCGCTCTTCATGAGAATTTCTTTCACGTCTTCCGCCAGATTGCCGGTCGTGTTGTATTCGCCGTCGCCGACCGTGATCACGATCATGCCTGCGCCGGTGAGCGCTTGCGTCTGTTCGTCGGACAGATGGGACGCAAAGTAGGGCAGACGGTTTTCGTCGAACAGCGCACGTTCGAGCGACTTGCCGTAGTCCGCATCCGCTGTGCCGACCGTCAGCGGCTTCTGACCGAGGTACTTCGCACGTTCCGCAGGGGTTACCGCAGCCCCCCGCTTTACTTCGGACGTGTCCGCGAGGGCTTCCGTGATGATGCCGCCGCCGGAGATTTCATAGTTGTCCACGATGACGAACCGGCCGGTTTCAGGAACCGTTGCGCCGATGTCAAACGCAATGTCGCGTTCACACTCGATTTCGCAGTCGGCGATGTCGTTTTTGTTTGCGATATCCGGTGTGAGAATCTTGTCCAGCGAGGACGCATCGAGGGTACTGTAAATCTTTGTCACCCGGCATGCGGTTTTCGCCGTGCAGGACTTGATGATGTATTCGTGACCGACGGTCAGCGGCGTCCGGCCGAGCCAGAACATACTTGCGCGGAAGCGCCGGCCGACCACCGGAGGAACTTCGTCTTCGCGGCACGCGATTTCGCCCCGATGAACATAAATCTGCGTATCGGTCGTGAAGCCGCAGGATTTTCCCTTGCAGAACGCCTGCGGTGCTTCATGGGCAGAGGGATCCATGAACCATTCTTCCAGATTTTTTACCGTTGTCGTCTTTTTGGACGGGTAGAAGATCACGCGGTCACCGCGGCGGAGCGAACCGGATTCGCACATTCCGGCGATGATGCGGCGGTCGTCCCCGCCTTCGGTGAACTTGTAAACGTCCTCCACCGGCATCCGGAACGGCTTGTCGTCCGCGTTTCCGCCGCCGGTGAAGCGGTCGAGCTGTTCAAGAACGTTCGCACCGGTGAACCACGGGGTATTTTCGGAATGATTGGCGATGTTGTCGCCTTCCATCGCGGAAACGGGGATGAACGCTGCCGGCGTGATGCCGATGGAACGGAGAAATTCGGTATACTTCGCGCAGATGTCGTCGTAAACCGCGCGGTCATAATTCACCAGGTCGATTTTGTTGACGAGAACGGCGATCTGGGTAATGCCGAGCATTTCGAGCATGTACCCGTGACGGCGGGAATTTTCACAAATCCCCTCGGCGGCGTCGATGACAAGGAGCGCGGCGTCCGCACGGGACGCACCGGTAATCATGTTTTTGAGAAATTCAATGTGGCCGGGGGCGTCGATGATGATGTACTTGCGCAGCTCGGTTTCAAAGAAGCAGCGCGCGGTGTCAATCGTGATGCCCTGGGAACGCTCGTCCTTCAGCGCGTCAAGGAGGAAGGCGTACTCGAACGGCTTGCTGTTTTTGCGGCAAAGCTCGCGGATGCTTTCGATTTTTCCGTCGGGCAGGGCGTGTGTATCCGCGAGCAGACGGCCGATGACGGTACTTTTCCCGTGGTCGACGTGTCCCGCCACAACGATATTCATATGCTGTTTATCTTTCATATCAAATACTCCAGGTTGAAGGGTGTGGAAGGGGGAACGCGGCTTTTCTGAAAAAAGCCTGACAAATATGGAACGTTTTTGGGGGACGGGGAAAATCACATATACCCGTCGCGGCGAAGTTCTTCCAGACCGCCGCCGTCTTCTTTGTCCTGTTCGCGGCCGCTGCGTTCGGCGATGTGGGAAAATTTGCCGGACTTCAGTTCTTCAATGATGTCGTCGAGATTTTTTGCCGTCGATTCCACCGGTTTGGTGCAGGGCCAGCAGCCGAGGGAACGATACCGTTTTCCTTCCCCCTGGTCGAAGTACAGCGAAACCACCGGTACGCCTTCGCGGCGGATGTATTCCCAGATGTCCACTTCCGTCCAGTCGAGCAGCGGATGGATGCGGACGTGCGTGCCCGGCGCAAAGTCGGTTTTGTACTGTCCCCAGAATTCCGGCGGCTGATCGTCAGCGTCCCAGTCATTGTGCTGATCGCGGGGGCTGAAATACCGTTCCTTGGAGCGGCTGCCCTCTTCGTCCGCACGCACGCCGACGATAACGCCGGTGAAGGGTTCGCGGTTTTCGTCTTTTTCGTAAAGACCGGTCGCATGGTTGAGACGGTAGCGCGGCCATTCGCCGGAGAGGGTATTGGCCAGCGCGAGCGTTTTCAGCTTGCGGCAGCATTCGATGCGGGTTGCGTTGCCGTCCGGGAAGGTTTCCTTGTTCTCGAGAGCTTCCCGGTTTTCCCCGTAAATCATATCGAGGTTCCACTCCATGGCGAGACGGTCGCGGTAGGCAATCATTTCGGGAATTTTGTAGTGGGTGTCGACGTGGACAAGCGGGAACGGCACATGTC
>JBJFGC010000311.1:0-10313 GCA_051892315.1 Eubacteriales bacterium | reverse complement strand
GGCTATACGGTCTACTGCGATTTGGTGAAGCCGTATTTTCCGAACAAGGAATACATCTCCACACCCATGATGAGGGAAATCGAGCGATGCCGTATGGCATTGCAGCGTGCGGCGGAAGGAAAGCTCACCGCCATGATCTGTTCCGGTGACGCAGGAATTTATGGTATGGCGTCTCCGATTTTGGAGCTTGCAGACGAATACGGCGTGGAAGTGGAGATTATCGCAGGTGTGACAGCGGCATCCTCCGGCGCGGCGCTGCTCGGTTCCCCCCTGACCTGTGATTTTACGGTCATCAGCTTATCCGATCTGCTCACACCGATGGATGTCATTGAAAAACGCATCGAAGGTGCGGCGATGAGCGATATTTGCGTGGTACTCTACAATCCGTCCAGCAAAAAGCGCGCCGACCATCTGAAAAAATGCTGTGATCTTCTGCTGAAATACCGCGTGGCGGAAACGGTATGCGGCATTGTACAGCAGATCGGTCGTGAGGGGGAAAGTACCAGGCTGCTGACGCTGGGCGAGCTGGCCGATTATCCGGCGGATATGTTCACGACGATTTTCATCGGAAATTCGACCACGAAAATAAGAAACGGCAAAATGGTCACACCGCGAGGATATCAACATGATTGAAAAGATTTGTTTGTTTGCCGGAACCACCGAGGGCAGACAGCTGGCAGAAATCCTGCATGACGCGGCGGATGTAACCGTCTGCGTGGCGACCGAATACGGCGAGGTGCTGCTTGACGGGATCGATGGCGTAAAGGTTCACACCGGACGCATGGATGCGGACGAAATGGTACGATTCTTTGAAGACAACCGGTTTGACCGGATCCTTGACGCGACGCATCCTTATGCAGAAGCCGTAACGGCAAACATCCTGTCTGCCGCTGAACGAGGGAAAATCCCGGTCATGCGGATTCTGCGGGAAACCGACCGCCATATCGCACAGGCGGTCTATGTCGCGTCTGCGGAAGCGGCGCGGGATTACCTGAAGGAGACCGATGGAACGATCTTTCTGACCACCGGTGCCAAGGAGCTTTCTTCGTATATCGGACTGGACATGACGCGCGTATGGGCGAGAGTGCTGCCGCTGGCATCCTCTCTGGAGTCCTGTCAGGCCGCAGGAATTCTGCCGGCGCATATCCTTGCAGCGCAGGGACCGTTCACCGAAGAAGTCAATTTGGCACAGATGCGGATGATCGGCGCGCAGTACATGGTGACGAAATCCTCCGGAAAAAACGGCGGATTCACAGAGAAAATACGTGCGGCGGCCATCGCCGGCGCCGTTCCCGTCATCATCGGGCAGCCTCCGCAGGTGAAAGGATACACGATGGATGAAGCATTGGCAGAACTGACGAAAGCACTTCCGCTGCGCGCTGCCAGCGTTTCTATTATCGGAATCGGTCCGGGCAATAGGAACAGCCTGACCATACAGGCGCAGGAGATTCTGCAGAATTGTGACGCCATGATCGGTGCAAAATCGGTGGTTGATTCCCTTCCTGCAAACAAAACCATCTATTATGAATTCACGCCCGAAAAGGTGCGTGAGATTCTGGACACACATCCGTCGATCCGCTGTGCGGCAGTGGTTATGCGGGGTGACATCGGATTTTTCAGCGGTGCAAAGAAACTGCTCGGGGCGCTGGAGGGATATGATGTCCGACAGATCCCAGGTATTTCATCGCCGGTGTATTTTGCGGCAAAGCTCGGCGTGAGCTGGGACGATGCGGCGTTGGTCAGCCTGCACGGGCGGGAGGGCAATCTGATTTCTGCCATAAAAAACAATCGCAAGGTATTCACACTGACCGGCGGAGAGAACACCGCAGACGGTATCTTACGCAGGATGTGCGAATACGGTTATGGGGAACTTCCGGTGACGGTCGGCGAGCGGCTTTCCTATCCGGATGAAAAAATCACGTGCGGATGTGCCGCAGAGCTTGCCGGACAAACCTTTGATTCGCTGTCCATTCTCTATATCGAGAACAGCAATGCGATCCGCCGGCCTTATCACAGCATCCCCGATGAAGAATTTATCCGCGGCGACGTTCCTATGACAAAATCGGAGGTGCGTACGATTTCTTTGTCCAAGCTGGCATTGTCTGCTGATGCCATTGTCTATGATGTGGGCGCGGGGACCGGTTCGGTTTCGGTCGAGTGCGCATGGACGGCGTATGAGGGACAGGTGTATGCCATTGAAAAAGAAGAGGATGCAGCGGCACTGCTGAAGCAGAATAAAATGAAATTCGGCTGCGAAAATCTGCACATCGTTGAAGGCATCGCTCCTGATGTGCTCGCCGACCTTCCCGCGCCGACTCACGCGTTCATCGGCGGCAGTTCGGGAAATATGCGGGACATCCTCACGGTCTTGCTGCGTAAAAATCCGAAGGTACGGGTCGTTGTCAACGCGGTCACGCTGGAAACGCAGGCTGAAGCTATCGAATGTATCAAAGCGTTCCATTTTGCTTATTCCGAAACCGTTTCGGTCAATATCGCACGTTCCCGCAGGCTGGGACGATATCATATGATGACGGCACAGAATCCGGTGTATGTCATGACGATGGAGGGAGGATTCCTGAGTGACTGAACTGCTTACTTATCAGACGCTTGCCCTTGGGCTTGGGTTTATCGTGGATTTTTTTGTCGGCGATCCGTATTCTGTTCCTCATCCTGTCGTGGGGATTGGAAAGCTCATCTCTTTTCTTGACAGGCACCTGCGCAAAGGCCATCACGATGCCGGCGATTTCCAGCGCGGGATCCTGACCGTTGTCCTGGTGACCGTGATATCCTCCGCTGTTCCAGCTTTGGTGAGCTTCCTTGCGTGGCGGATTCATCCCCTTCTTTATCTTGGAATCAACACGGTCATGTGCTGGCAGATTCTTGCTGCACGTCAGCTGGTTCGTGAGAGCCAAAAGGTGCAGAAGGCACTGGAAAAGAACGATACCGAGGAGGCACGGCACGCGGTTTCTATGATCGTCGGTCGTGATACCGATGTGCTTGACGAGAATGGCATCTGCCGTGCGGCGGTGGAAACGGTGGCGGAAAACGCCTCGGACGGTGTGATCGCACCACTTTTCTGGATGATGCTGTTCGGCGCGGTCGGCGGATTTTTCTATAAATCGGTCAATACGATGGATTCGATGTTGGGATACAAGAACGACAAATACCTGTACTTCGGGCGTGCTGCCGCCAAAACGGATGATTTCGTCAACTATCTTCCCGCCCGAATTTCCGCGCTGCTGATGGTGCTTTCCTGCCCATTCTGCGGACTTGACGCGAAGAACGCATGGAAAATCTTCCGCCGCGACCGCTATAAGCACGCAAGTCCTAACTCGGCACAGACAGAATCGGCCTGTGCCGGCGCGCTCGGCGTGCAGCTGGCGGGAGATGCGGTTTACGGCGGTGTGCTGCATAAAAAAGAATACATCGGCGACCCGCTGCGCAAGATCGAACCGCAGGATATTGCTGCCGCTGGACGGTTGATGTATACGGCATCCGTGATGATGCTTATCATAGCGGTTCTGGTGCGTGCGGCGGTGATTCTATGCTTATAAAGAAAAAAAGTCCCCATGGCGGTGACATCTACACAAACCGTGTGCGGCTGGACTTTTCCGCCAACATCAATCCCGCAGGAATGCCGGAAAGGGTGCGGCAGGCGTTGATGGAGGCAGCGGGAAACTGCTCGGCCTATCCTGATCCCTACTGTACGGCGCTGCGGAAAAAGCTCGCGGCGGCAGAACGTGTGCCGGAAAACTGTATCCTTTGCGGAAACGGTGCGGCGGAGCTGATCTATCAGTATGCTTACGCCTTACCGCAGGATCAACCTGCGCTGATCGTTTCGCCTGCCTTCTGCGAATACGGGCAGGCGCTTCACGCAGCAAAAATCGCTGTCGAATCTTACATTCTGACCGATACAAACGGATTCCGGCTGACGGAGGATATTCTCCGGACCGACCTCAGTAGGTACAGCGCGATTTTTCTTGCTTCCCCCAATAACCCCACTGGTATTTCTATAGAACCGAAATTGATTTGTGCCATTGCAGCGGCCGGTGTGCGGGTGTTCTGCGATTTCTGCTTTCTTGATCTGACCGATGATCCGGAAAAATATGATATTCCTATGCTGATCCGGACCTATCCCAATCTCACCATTCTTCGTGCGTTCACGAAAAGCTATGCAATGGCAGGCGTGCGGTTGGGATATGCAATATGCAGTGATACAGAATTTCTTGGGATAATGGCGGAAAAAGGTCAATGCTGGAACGTCTCGACCCTGGCGCAGGCTGCCGGTATTGCCGCACTGGAATGTACGGATTGGCTGAGGGATTCCGTCCAGCGGATTTCAGCCGAACGCGAACGCATGACAGCGGAGCTTGGTGTGCTGGGTCTCCGTGTTTATCCCGGAGAGGCCAATTACCTGCTTTTGTATTCCGAAAAACAGCTTGCCGAGCCGCTGATGCGGCGCGGTGTCATGGTGAGGGTCTGTTCCGATTACACAGGATTGAATGACCGATACTTCCGCATTGCCATTCGTACAAAAGAAGAAAACGATCGACTGTTATCTGAACTGAAGGAAGTGATGAAATGAAAAAAGCAAAGCCGATTATGATCCAGGGTACTATGTCGAACGCCGGAAAAAGTCTGATCTGCGCGGCGCTTTGCCGTATCTTCAAACAGGACGGCTACACGGTCGCCCCGTTCAAATCGCAAAATATGGCGCTCAATTCCTTTATCACCGATGAGGGACTGGAAATGGGGCGCGCGCAGGTCGTACAGGCGGAGGCGGCAGGCATCAAGCCGTCCGTCCGGATGAATCCGATCCTCCTGAAGCCCACGACCGACGTCGGCTCACAGGTCATTGTAAACGGTGAGGTGCGCGGAAATATGCGGGCAGCGGATTATTTCAAGTACAAAAAAGAACTGATCCCTGACATCATGCACGCATACGATACGCTTGCGTCGGAAAATGACCTTATCGTCATCGAGGGAGCGGGCAGTCCGGCGGAGATCAACCTGAAAAGCGTGGATATTGTCAACATGGGCATGGCGAAGATGGCGAAAGCTCCTGTGCTGCTTGTGGGCGACATCGACCGCGGAGGTGTATTTGCTCAGCTCTACGGTACGGTCGCATTGCTGGAACCGGAAGAACGCGCGATGGTCAAGGCGACGATCATCAATAAATTCCGCGGCGATGTTGCCATTCTTCATCCCGGACTTGCGATGCTGTACGATCTGGTGAAGGTTCCGTGCGCCGGTGTGGTTCCCTATACACACGTGGATATTGACGACGAGGACAGTCTGAGCGAACGGCTGACTGCCGGTGAACGAAAAGAGATCGACATTGCGGTGATTTCTCTGCCGCGAATTTCCAACTTCACAGATTTCTCGCCCTTTTCACGTTTTTCGACTGTCTCGCTCCGTTATATAAAAAATTTGTTTGAACTGGGTTCGCCGGATATGATCCTCGTTCCAGGCACGAAATCTACCATATCCGATCTGAAATGGATGCGTCAAAACGGTCTGGAAGCAGAGATTCTGAAAAAAGCGTCACGCGGAACGCCGGTCTTCGGTATCTGCGGCGGCCTGCAGATGCTCGGTCAGAAGATCTCTGATCCATACAATACCGAAGGCGGCGGTGAGATCGCCGGAATGGGCCTGCTGCCGCTCGAGACGATTTTCGCAAAAGAAAAGACCCGCACGCAGACAAAGGGCAGTTTCCGGGGACTTGACGGTATTTTTTCCGAATTGAACGGACTGACCTATCGCGGTTACGAAATCCATATGGGACAGAGTGACCGTGCAGCGGCGGTGGTTCAGAACGGAAATGTTTTCGGCAGTTATATCCACGGTATCTTTGATGAAAACGGTATTGCACAGACCATCATCCGTGCATTGTGCGGGCGCAGAGGACTTACTTTCGACGAAAACGCAGTTTTCGATGTGCATGCATACCGGGAATCGCAATACGATCAACTGGCGGACGCGGTGCGCGGAGCACTTGACATGGAAATGATCTATCGGATCATCGAGGAGGGCGTATGATTCATCTTTACTGTGGGATGGGAAAAGGAAAAACGACGGCGGCGTGCGGACTTTGTGTGCGGGCGGCAGGCAGCGGACTGCGGGTACTTTTCGTACAGTTTTTCAAGAATGGGACATCCTCTGAGGTGAAGGTCTTGTCCGAGCTGAACGGCGTTGAAACCGCTCATCCTGCACTGCATTACGGGCGGTTCAAAGCAATGAATGACAATCAGAAAACGGAAATCCGAGGCAGCTACAATCGTTTGATGCAGGAGATTTTTCAGCGCTCCGCCGAGTTTGATATGATCATTTTGGATGAAGCGGTGTCCGCTTATATGTACAATATGATTGACAACGATGCTCTGCTGGATTTTCTGCAGAGGGAAGGGCAAAGCCGTGAGATCGTACTGACAGGACGCGAACCGGTACCTGAGCTGATTGAGCTTGCCGATTATGTAACTGATATGCGAAAGGTAAAGCATCCCTACGACCTGGGAATTGCCGCACGGAAAGGCATTGAATTCTGATGCCGAGCAAAAGAAAGTTAGGTGCAAGTCATACGATTTGCACCTAACTTTCTTTTAATATGCTTTAAGATTATAAAGATTATGTTTTTTGTGGGGAAGCTTTTGTGCCCATCAGTTAATCTTCTCAATCCAGCCCATGTCGTCGGGGAGCTTGCCCCACTGGAGACCGGTGATGGCGTCATAGAGACGGTGAGCGATGGGTCCGATTTCGCCGTTGTTGATGAGCATCGTTTCGCCTTCGTCGTAGAGTTCACCAACAGGGGAAATGACGGCTGCCGTGCCGGTACCGAAGACCTCGTTCAGCTTGCCGGACGCGTGCGCTTCCTTGACTTCATCGATGGAGAGCTTTCTTTCCTCAACCGGAACGCCCCACTTCTTCAGGAGTTCAATGCAGGACGCGCGGGTCACGCCGGGGAGAATGTTGCCGTCGGTCAGGTCGGGTGTAACGACCACACCGTCGATGACGAAGAAGACGTTCATTGCGCCAACTTCATCGATGTATTTTCTGTGAACGCCGTCCAGCCACAGAACCTGTGCGAAGCCGAGCTTTTCCGCTTTTTCCTGACCGATCAGGGACGCCGCGTAGTTGCCGCCCGCTTTCGCCAGACCGGTACCTCCCTTGACGCAGCGGACGTATTCGCGTTCGATGCCGATTTTTACCGGGTCAATACCCGCTTCGTAGTAGGAGCCAACCGGGGAAAGAATGATGCAGAAAATGTACGTGTGCGACGGATGAACGCCCAGCATGGGATCGGTCGCAATGATGAATGGGCGAATGTAGAGTGATGTTCCTTCGCCATAGGGAACCCAGTCCTGATCCACTTCTACCACGGTTTTGATGGCCTGAAGGGCATCCGCGGGGTCAATTCTCGGAACGCAGAGACGGTCGCAGGTGTTGTTCATGCGCTCAATGTTTTTCTGGGGACGGAAAAGCTGAATTCCGCCGTCCGCGCGGCGATAGGCCTTCAGACCTTCAAACAGCTCCTGCGCATAGTGAAATACCATGGCGGCCGGTTCGAGAACCAGCGGTCCATAGGGAACAATACGCGCGTCATGCCAGCCTTGGCCGACGGAATAGTTCATGAGGAACATGTGGTCGGTAAAATATTTACCGAAGCCGAGCTTGCTGTAGTCCGGCTTGGTTTTCGGCGCTGCGGTTCTTTCAATTTTTATATTAAGCATCGTTTTCCTCCCGTATTGCTTTGTATAAGATTGTTTTTATTATACATCCGATTCCGCAAAATATCAAGCATTTCGACATATTCATTTTATAAAAATTCACACGGCTTTGTTCCCGTTTTCCTCGGTCATAATTCATAATTTTCCATTCCCCCGCATAGGATAAACCGAAAAATATCATCCTGATGAAAGGAAGCTTTCCCAATGAAACGTATCTGCGGTCTTTTTCTGTCCGCCGTTCTGCTCCTGTCCGTGCTTTCCCTCACCGCTTCCGCCTCCTATTACGGCGGTATGCTTTCCCCTGCACTCATGAACCTTTCCGAGGAGGTCACGATGGTCCAGTCCGGTCTGGTTTCGGGCGACATTACTTTTACTGCCGCCGACTTTCAGAACGCGCTCGGTGGTACGGTGGATTCCATCACCATTACCGCCCTGCCGCCGGCATCTGCCGGAACCCTTCTTCTCGGCGACAGCCCTGTTCTTACCAATCAAATGATCTCACGCGAGGCTTTGAGCAAACTGCGGTTTGTCCCCGGCCGGGACTGCATCGAAACGTCATTTCGCTTCAAGTCGGGTGGGGAGTACAGCGTGGATTGTCTCCTCCGCTATACGGATTCCGTCAATCTTGCGCCAGTCATTGCCCGGACCTCTGACGTAAAAACAAGTGCGTCAACGGCGGGTGCGGATCACCTATGGACGCAGCAGGACATCACCGCCTACGGTACCCTCTCGGCCAGCGATCCCGAGGGCGACCCCATCACGTTTGAAATCACCCGTTATCCCCAAAATGGTCTTCTCCGCCTGACCAATCCGTCCAGCGGCGACTACTGCTATACCCCCTGCGACGGCGTGACAGGGGAAGACAGCTTCTCGTATGTCGTGCGTGACGAATGGGGAAACTATTCCGCGGAGGCGTCCGTAATCGTTGACATTGACAAAGCGGCTGCCGACCTGGTTTTCGCTGACATGGACGGTCACTGGGCGCACAATGCGGCACTGGTCATGGCGGCGGAAAACGCAATGGATGTTGAGGCTGTGGACGGGATACTGTACTTCCATCCAGACGAGGAAATCACCCGCGAGGAATTTCTTGTGACCGTTATGAAGGCGCTGGGCGCCGGAGACATCGAGCCGTGTATGACGGTTTTCGCTGACCAGAACGAGATGGCGGCTTCGTCGACCGGTTATGTCGCGCGGGCCTATGACCTCGGCATTATCAAAGGAGTGAAGGAAAAGGACGGCCTCTACTTCCGTCCCGCAAGCAGCATTACCCGCGCAGAGGCAGCTGTGATGCTGAATGCCATCCTCGGCGTGAAGGAGCCGGACACCGTTCCGGTTTTCGCAGATAACTCCAGCGTTCCGGCTTGGGCGAAGGGCTCGTTGTATGCTTTGTCGGAAGCGGGGATTTTCACCGGTACCGGTTCCGGCAATCTTTCACCGAACGCTTCTCTCAGCCGCGCGCAGACTGCCCAGATTCTGCTGACCGTCAAAAAATATCTTGCCGGATAACGCTGCTGCTGAATAAAATCCATCCGCGGCAGACATAATAGAAGCGTACCCCAAGAAGGACGTTGAAAAACCGCACGGATGCGGAAAACGATTGAAATTTCGGAGTAAAAAATGGAAAACAAGCAGAATCAGCAGCAGAACAATAATCAGAACCAGAACCAGAACCGAAACCAGAACAGCCAGAGCCAGAACAAGAACAATCAGAAGAACCAGAATCAGAACAAAAACAACAATCAGAACCAGAACCGCCGCGACGAAAACGAAGAATTCTGAGTGCCCCGGCCAAAGGACTGAAAAATTCCGGGGTACAACAAAAAAACCGCCGCTGCCCTTTATGGGCCCGGCGGTTTTTTGGCGGAAAAAGAAGGTACATAGAAAATTCTGGAAGACAAAGAACATGGGGAGTGTACTTTTGGGAAAAATACACTCCCCGGGAACTATTCTTTTCAGAAGGTTAAGCCTTTTTCCGTACGATTGTGCGGATGACGAACAAGGTGCCGATCATCAGGATGATCGCAATCGGGAGAGCCACGAACCAAGTCTGGACGAACGACGCGATGATGAACGAGAGGAACGAGACCGCCGCTACCGTAATGGAGTACGGGAGCTGGGTGGAGACATGGTTGATGTGGTCACAGCGCGCACCGGCGGAGGACATGATGGTGGTGTCGGAAATCGGCGAACAGTGGTCACCGCAGACCGCACCTGCAAGGCACGCGGACATGCCGATGTACATCAGCTCGGAGGAAGCCGGGAAAATGCTGGTGACAATCGGAATCAGAATACCGAACGTACCCCAGGACGTACCGGTCGAGAAAGCGATGAAGCATGCGACGAGGAAGATGACCGCCGGCAGGAAGTTCTGAAGACCGGATGCACCTTCCATGAACGCCTGTACGAATTCCGCGGAACCGAGATTGGTGGTCATGTTCTTCAGCGTACCCGCAAAAGTCAGAATGAGAATTGCCAGAACCATTGCTTTGAAGCCTTCCGGAATGCATTCCATAGCTTCCTTGAAGGAAATAACACGGCGCAGAACCAAATACAGAAGGGTAACCACAAGGGTAATCAGACCGCCCC
>JBJFGC010000310.1:0-2596 GCA_051892315.1 Eubacteriales bacterium | reverse complement strand
AGGGCAGCATCTGATTGGCCGCCTCCCGGAAGCTGTCAATGAGGTAGACAAACGCGACCATCTGATTGGCGGTTGCCTGTGAAATGGCGTTGTACCGTTTCGCACGGCGCAGGAACTCAAGCATCGGGCAGCCTTCCTCGTACGCGAGGGCCTCGGCAACCTGAATGGACTTATCTCCGATGCCGCGGCGGGGCGTATTGATGATGCGGCGGAGACGGAGATCGTCGTTCGGGTTATTGATGAGGGCGAGGTAGGCGATGATATCTTTCACCTCCATACGGTCAAAGAACCGCATGCCGCCGAGCATCCGGTACGGAATGCTGCTCTTGGTGAACGCCTGCTCAATGTTGCGCGACTGGGAGTTCATGCGGTAGAGGACGGCAAAATCACGGAAGCCGGCACCGTTTTTAACGCCTTCGAGAATCTGTTCCGCGATGTAACGACCCTCGTCGTTCTGGTTGCCAAGGTTTTTGATGATGATTTTATCGCCCTCGTTTCCGTTGGTCCAGAGAGTCTTGCCGAGACGGCCGTTGTTTTTTGCAATCACGGCGTTGGCAGCGTTGAGGATGGTTTTGGTGGAACGGTAGTTTTCCTCCAGGCGGATCACGGCGGTGTTCTCGTAATTTTTGTCGAAATTGAGGATATTATCGATGACGGCGCCGCGGAATTTATAGATGCTCTGGTCGTCGTCGCCGACGACCATGATATTGCGGTACTTCGCAGAGAGAAGGAGGGTCAGCTCCAGCTGTGCGGAGTTGGTATCCTGATATTCGTCGACGGAAATGTATTTATAGCGGTTCTGCAGGGTCAGGCGCACATCCTCACATTCGGTAAGGAGGCGGACGGTCTGCATGATGATGTCGTCAAAATCGATGAGGTTCTGGGTTTTGAGCTTGGACGCATAAAGCTCGTAAACGGCGGCAATTTGCTTGAGTTTGGCATCCGCACCGGCCTGACGCGTATATTCCTCGGGGCCGATGAGCTTATCCTTTGCGCGGCTGATTGCATTCTGAATCGTCTTTACGGGAAGGACCTTATCGTCAATGTTGAGCTGCTTCATGCAAAGCTGAAGCTGTTTTTTGCTGTCGTCGGTATCGCAGATGGTAAAGCTGCGGTCGTAGCCGATATGGTCGCCGTACTTCCGGAGAATCTGGACACAGATGGAGTGGAAGGTACCGCTTTTGATTTCAGCGGCTTCGGTGCTGTCCTCGCCGAAAATGGCGGCAATACGGGTTTTGATTTCGCGCGCGGCCTTATTGGTGAAGGTAATGGCCATTACCTGCCATGGCTGCGGCGGATTGACAGCGAATCTGGTGAGGTAATTGCCCAGCTCCTCATGAGAAAGAGCGGCGGCTCTCCGCATTTCGGCAATTGTCGCCTCGTTCACGCCGTCAGGGACGAGCTCGGACAGATAGGCGTCGCCATAGCGGATCAGATAGGCGAGCCGGTTGACGAGGACGGTCGTCTTCCCGCTCCCTGCGCCGGCCAGAATCAGCAGAGGGCCGTTTACGGTATAAACCGCCTCCCGCTGCTTCTCGTTCAGATTTTCAAAATACTGATCAAACAATGCTCTTTTTACGGAAAGAAACGTTGTTTTAAGCTGTAAGTCAGTCATGGAACACGCTCACTTCTAAAAGATAATCAATGTTATTATACCACAAATTGTGCCTTTTTTCAATACTATTGTTATCAACAATAAAATTTTATAGGGGATGCCGGGCGCGCTGCCCCGGCCCGACATTTCCAAAAATATTTTTTCCCGAGATGTAACAAAACCGTCTCCATATCGGTTATCGTATGACAAAGGAGGGAGAGCGAATGGACAATTCGGAAACCGTGCGTGCGGTCTGGGAGTGCGCAAACGGCGTGATGTATCGGGCGGCGTATGAGGTCTTGCGAAACCGCGCCGATGCCGAGGATGCCGTCATGGATGCCATGTGCCGGATTGTGCAGAACGGCGATAAATTTGCGGGACGCCCCACAAGCGATATGCGCGCACTGGCAGTGATTTATGCGCGGAATACAGCCATCGATATCTACAACCGGAACAGCCATCGGCCGTATCCCGTGGAAGAGCTGCCGGAAGAAGCGGATTTTTCCCTCTCGCCGGAACTTATCGTGACGGGCGAGGACTCCGCAGAGCTTCTCCTGCGGCTGATCGGCCAAATGCCGCCGTCGTATCGGGATGTCCTGCTGCTGCGTGTCCGGTACGAAATGGAGAACCGCGAAATCGCCGAAACGCTCGGCGTCACCGAAGGAACCGTGCGCACACGGCTTTCGCGGGCGCGGAGCTGGATGAAGAAAAAACTCAAAGAAAGCGGGGGAATTCCTTATGAAGCCTTTTGACCGGAAGCTGAACGACGCCGTCCGCCGGTTCGTAGCGACGGAATACGCACTGGACACGCCGCATGACTACGCCCCGGAAACAACAGAACGGCTGGAGGAACTTTTCGGAGAAGCCTCCGATAAAAACAACGATAACAACAGAATTCCAAGGAGGAACGGTATGAAAAATCGTCCATTTTTCAAACGCTTTGCGGCTGCGGCGTGCGCGCTGCTCGTACTCTCATCTGTGGTGGTGTATGCCGCAAGCCCG
>JBJFGC010000309.1:0-2608 GCA_051892315.1 Eubacteriales bacterium | reverse complement strand
TAATACCCCTTGGATGCTTCCGAAAACATATAGTAATTTCCGTTTTTGATGCAGCAGCCAAGGGCACCCGCACACACCATGGGTGTGGAAAGCGATTCTGCGGTTCGCGCAATCAGGACGGGCTCGCTGTGTTCCAGGGTGGCGGGATGGATGGTGTTAAACCACAATTCACACGCATTCGGGGTTTGATAATGCCTGTTTTGTACGTTCATAAAATGGGCGTATACATCGCGGGTATCGTCGTACAGCAGCCCTGTCGGACACCATGCCGTGTAAGTACCGGGGCTGTAGGTGGTAGCCCCAAGATATTTATGGTATCGCATAAGATCGGCGTCCGGAGCAGCACACTTGGTAAGGCAAGAGGCCGAAAGTCCTTGACTCGACAGAGATGCTGTGCTCTTCTTGTTGTTTGCGTATGCTGTTTTGTCAAGCCCGATCTCCGATGTCTGCACGTCGATGCCGTTGATTTCTGCACTCAGATTTTGCGAAGCCTGCTGCTTCTTCGCTGTTGGCATTTGCTTCACCTCCAATTCGATTCGCAGCATCGGTTCCATACGAAACCATGACCGCGTCAAATGCTTCTTTGGGATATAAAAGTCAGCAATCATCGCATCGATTATACCATAAAAGGCTGTATTCGGCAATAGAATTTGGGAGTTTCTTTTTTCTGGCGAACCACCTGAGGGGAATCTGCCTGTTGCCCGCATCCTTTGTTTTTGGGTCTGCTGCGGAAAACAGCTGTTTTTTTCGCAGATTTTTTTCTTTTTCTCACGAAATCCGTGAACCTTTTTTCTTTTTTCCGACTTTATGGGTGAAAGCGCTTTCAAAGGAACCAAAACCATGGAAAATGAACTGACCAATTACACAGATGCCCTGTATTATGCGGCTCTGCGGCTTACCGGAAATGCCGACGAGGCCGGGGATCTCGCGCAGGAGACTTTTCTTGCCGCGTGGCAGTCTCTTTCCCGAGGATACCGGCCGGATCATCTCTGGGCATGGCTGAACCGCATCTTGTCCAACAAGCACTGCGACCGGCTGCGCGAAAAATACCGCTGTTCCATCGTCAGTTACGACAGTTGGCAGACGGACGAAGCCTTCCGTGAGCCGTGCGTGAACGACGCGTCCGGCGAAGCCGACGAGACCGACGGACAGCTTGAGGCCATCCGGAGGGAAATCGGCTATCTCGCGCGGACGCACCGCGAGGTGTTTGTGCGGTTTTACATAAACGGTGAGAGCATCGGACAGATTGCGGAAGCGATGGACCTACCGGTCGGGACGGTCAAAAGCCGGCTGAACAAGGGGCGTCTGCAGGTCAGAAAAGGAGTGGAGAAGATGGAAAATTACACAAAACAAAGCTATGAACCGGAAATTCTGCGGATTTCCTGTTCCGGCAACTGCGGGCTGAACGACGAACCGTTCTCCCTGGTCGGCTACGACGACGCGCTGGCGCAGAACATTCTGATTGTCGCGTACGACAAACCGCTGACGGAGGTCGAAATCGCGAAGGCGCTGGGGACGCCGGCTGCTTTCATCGAGCCGGTTGTCCGGCACCTGGTGGACGGCGAACTCATGGCACGTACCGACGGCGGGAAGGTCTACAGCGATTTCATTCAATTCACACGGAAGGATTTTTACGCAAACTTCAGGGAACAGCTTCGGTACGCAGAAGAGCATTACGCAGACATCCGGGAAGACCTCCGCGCCGCGCTGGAAGAACTTCGGTCAACGGAATATTATGTCCGACAGGCGGAGTCATCCCGGCAGAAGCTGGAGCTGCACTACGGGATTTCTCTCATGCTCAGCGCCGTTCTCCGTGTTGCAGATCTTGTGACCGGCGTGATGCCCTACGAGGAATACCCCTACCGCAAAAATGGCGGACGCTGGCTGGCGATGGGAAACCGTTATCCGGCAAACTACGATTATCGGACGGACAGCGACTACTGGAAGTACGGCATTGACGGCGAATATGGGGAGACCATAAAGGGTCTTTACGGCACAGAAAAAATCGAGTTCCGCTGTTATTCTACCGAGCTTGGGCAAATCCCGTACAACTGCACGCGTAAGGAACACATCAAATGGATGTACGAGCTGTCAGCCGGCATCAACTCCAACACCATTGAAGCGGGCGTACTGGAAAGTGCGGATGTACTCATGAAAGCCGGTCTGCTGAAAAAGAACGGCGCCGTCGCGCTGGACATTCCCGTCCTGACAAGCGACGAGTACCGTGCGGAAAAACGTCTTTCCGATGAAATGGCTCGGCCCGTTGTCAACAAGCTGAGCGATACTCTCTCAGCCATGATCCGCCGCACCTGCGTCAAGATCCCGCCGCACCTCACCAGCGTTCCGAAATGGCAGCAGTATTTCCGCAGCCGCGACAGCGTCGCTATGGCCTTCCTCTACCGTGCCATCGACGATGGCTTCCTCCTGCAGCATGCCCCCGACAAAGTTCCTGCGGCAATTCTGGTGGTGGAGAGATGAGGGAAGGGAAAAACGCGGGGGAAAACTTTTGGCAACAGAAGCTTTTCCATGTGCCCCTTTTTCAAAGTATCCTGTTCATGTTCTTTGTCTGAACGTTTTTGAAGTGGGGTTCGGGGAGAAACTTTTTTCA
>JBJFGC010000308.1:0-2622 GCA_051892315.1 Eubacteriales bacterium | reverse complement strand
CGTCTTCCGGAGGTACGAATCGGCGTCTCCTCGATGCTGGTGGGCTGCATCAAGCCGTGCATTCTCTGTCGGGAAGGAACTGAGGAGCGTGAGGCAAGCATGATGTTTGCGCACGAACTGATTCACTATAAGCATCACGACAACGCGCTGCTGCTGTTTGCCACGCTGATTGCGTGTCTTTACTGGTACAACCCCCTGATCTGGATCGTGCGCGGAATGCTGCGCGAGGACATCGAGGTTCTCTGCGATTCCCGAACGCTGGAGGAATGCGGGATTGTCGGGACGGAATACGCCATGATGTTGTGCCGCAACTCGGCATTCAGTGAGCTGGCGTATACGGCCGGATGCCATATGTCGGCAAGCGGACGGCATCTCAAAAACCGGCTCCGCACGATTTCCCTGCGCAAACGCCGGAATTTTCTCACGCGCGCGGGGTCCATTCTGCTGTGTACCGCGATTATGCTGCTGTGCCTGACCAATCCGATTGTATCGCAGAGCAGCGAATATTCGGTCTATATCGACCGTTATGCCGCCCTGACCGGAGCGGACGAGAGGGCCATGCATTTCCAGAACAGCGTCACCGTTTCGGATTACCTCAGTCAGGTTGGCGTCCTTGTTACGGAGAAAGCGGGTGAGGGCGTCTGGCAGCAAATCGGCGGCAATCTGGAAAAATTCAAGCGAATCTGCGCGGCCAGCGACCTCCTTTCCAATGAGGTGAAAAAGGAGCTGCAGAAGCTGAAAACAGATGAGGCGCTGACCAACAAAAGCTGCGCTTTGCTGACCGACTGTATTGTGAAGCTGCTGTCCGAAGGCGCAGAACTGGATCTGAATGCCTTTCTCCTGCTGCCGGATGTTGTTTCTGTGACGACGATGAATACACTTTTGACGCATCTCACGGAAAATGAGGCGAACGCGGTGCTGTCCTGTTACAACCGCGGGGTACGCGGCGCCAACGTCCGTTTTGAGCGGGTATACACCAGTGCAATGATGGAGCTGATTTTATCGCGCGTCAATAACGACTGGCTGCGGACAAAATTCAGCCGGTTTTATCAGAAAATCGAAAGCGGCAGCCTGGATGAGTATGCCCTCCTTCCGGAGGTGCGGGACATGCTGGATGCCGCCAGTGCGGGAGGGGATTTCTATCTCTGCGACCCGAGTATTACAAATGCCGAAGAAAACATCTTGCAGGATATTCTGCAAATGGCAAATGCAGGTGAACAGGAGGACGTCTACTACCGTAAAAACGCGGAAGACGGATGTGACTGGGAAACTGCGGCATTCCTGTTTTACCGCGCGGGCTATACGTATGAAGACATGTTCCGCAGCTATGCGGAGATCGGCGAAAACGCGTCCCGCTTGTCTGTGGGCGGGGTTTCTTACCCGATGCTGCGGGACGCAGAAAACGTTACGCTTCATGGAAATCCGTCGATCGGTGTGCGGGAGGCTCTGCTGCACGCATATTCGCTCGGAATTTTGGATGCGGACGAGGGCATTCTTGATGCCGGTGAACGCTTATCGTGCGGGGAAAGCCTTGCCGCGGCGTACCGCGTGGTGTATTTTGCAGTGAGCGGAAAATAAGAAAATGCGGGGGGAACTTCTTGGAAAAAAGCTTTCCTCTCGCATCTCCTTTGGAACGTTCTTTCGGGGGAGCCGGGTCGGGGACTTTTTTCAAAAAGTCCCCGACCCAAGAATTTATCCCCCAATGTTGTCCTTCAGTACCGCGTATTTCGGATTTTTTTCGATTTCGTCCAGAAGCTCTTGCGAAAGCTGGCAGCGATAGCCAGGGAGGAGAGCAGGGGACGCAGGCGGCCATTTGTCGTAAACGGTTGTGTGAACGCGGGCAATCAAGGGAGCGGTGTACGTGAATTCGCGGCAGCCGCGGACGGCGTTGTAGGCCATGGCATGGTCGAACGCACGGTCAAACTGCAACAGAGCGGCAGCGAGGTCGCCGGACCTTGCGGTGTAGGCGGCACACCAGAGATAAAGCTGACTGAGGCTGTTGTGGTGTTCGCCGTAATTTCCGTCGGGAAAAAGACTTTCATAAAAGTCAGCCAGTCTGCGCAGGGTCGACGCGGTGTAGGCGGGATCGAGCGTCTGCTTTGTGCCGACGGAACGGTCAACGGCTTTCGCAAGGGCAGCTGTCAGCGCGAGGATCTCGTTTCCCTGATATTCGGCACGTTTTTCTCCGTCTGCAGCGTTGGAGAGCAGGCATTCGCGGCTGATGCTGACCGGGTCACGGCTGAGCGCGAGTTCTTCCGCGCGGTCGTATCGGCCCATCCAGCCGTACAGCATGACCATGAGGGGCAGGACGTTTTTCCGGTCATCCGGACCGATGTCCTGTTCGAGAACCTTCTCGAACAGGGTAAGGGCCTCTTTGAGGTACGGATTCTGTGCATTGTAGACGGTGTCGTTTTCGGGATAATCTCCCGCGTTCCGGCGGCGCGCACCGTGATGCTTTTCGCCGTACAGGGCGAGCGCATAGCCGAGACGGAGGAGAATCTGCGGCTCGTCCGGAAATTCGAGGACGGCTTCGCGCAGCTCAGCGATGCATTCATCGGTGACGGTGTGGGTGCGAATCGGCCCATCGGCGCGGGCAAGGATGGCGTCGATTTTGTCACGGCA
>JBJFGC010000307.1:0-2626 GCA_051892315.1 Eubacteriales bacterium | reverse complement strand
CCGCGAAGCCTCGACTGGAACGGGTGGAGACGGATATTCTGAACAACTTCAAGCGTCTCGGAGTCTCTGCTGAACCGCTGAACGGGTATGAACGGCTTGAGGTCATGCACGGATTATTCCACATGGACGAACCAGAGCCGTTTTCCTTTTCATGGGACTGGCTTGCTCCGAGCGGACTTTCTGTTAAAGATTTCATCGCGCCGTCCTCGTTCGAGTTCAAAAACGGACGGTATTTCACAATGGGCAGGAAGTTCGGCGCAATGTCCTTCCTGCAAATCCTCGCACCGGAGTTGAACGACCGTCTGCTTGCGGATTTTCTCGACATGGAATCCAACCTTGTTGTGACGATGCACGTTCAGTCGGTCGATCAGGTCACAGCGATCAAGACCATCAAGCGTAAAATCACCGACCTTGATCGGAGCAAGATCGAGGAACAGAAGAAAGCAGTCCGCGCGGGATACGACATGGACATCATTCCGTCCGACCTTGCCACATACGGCAGTGAAGCGAAAAAGCTGCTTCAAGACCTGCAAAGCCGCAATGAGCGAATGTTCATGCTGACATTCCTCGTCATGAACACCGCTGATACCAAGCAGCAGCTTGAGAACAATGTATTTCAGGCATCCAGTATCGCACAGAAGTACAACTGCATCCTCACCCACCTTGATTTTCAGCAGGAAGAAGGTTTGATGTCATCACTTCCCATCGGTCTGAATCAGGTAGAAATACAGCGCGGACTTACCACATCTTCTACAGCTATTTTCATTCCGTTCACCACGCAGGAGCTTTATCAGAACGGCAAAGAAGCGCTGTACTGCGGTCTGAACGCACTGTCGGGCAACATCATCATGGTTGACCGCAAGTTTTTGAAAAACCCCAACGGTATGATTCTCGGTACACCCGGATCGGGTAAATCCTTTTCGGCAAAGCGTGAAATCGCCAATGTTTTCCTCGTAACCGACGATGATATTATCATCTGCGACCCCGAATCGGAATACGGAACACTAGTGGAACGGCTGCGCGGTCAGGTCATTCATATTTCGCCTACCTCGACGGACTATGTGAATCCGATGGACTTGAATCTCAATTACAGCGATGATGAATCCCCACTGTCGTTGAAATCGGACTTTATTCTCAGTCTTTGCGAGCTTATCGTCGGCGGCAAAGAGGGATTACAGCCGGTTGAGAAAACCATCATCGACCGCTGTGTGCGGCTGGTGTATCGGGAGTATCTGAATGACCCCGTTCCCGAAAAGATGCCGATTCTTGAGGACTTGTACAATGAACTGCGTAAACAGGACGAAAAAGAAGCACAGTATATCGCAACGGCGCTCGAAATCTACGTCACAGGTTCTCTGAACGTATTCAATCACCGCACCAACATTAACATCGACAACCGCGTGGTCAGCTTCGATATCAAAGAACTTGGCAAGCAGCTGAAAAAGATCGGTATGCTGATTGTTCAGGACGCCGTGTGGAACCGTGTCACTGTCAACCGGGACGAGCGGAAATCCACCCGATATTACATCGACGAGTGCCACCTGCTCCTGAAAGAGGAACAGACAGCGTCATATATGGTCGAAATCTGGAAGCGCTTCCGTAAGTGGGGCGGCATTCCGACCGGCATCACGCAGAACGTCAAGGACCTGTTGGCGTCAAAAGAAATAGAGAATATCCTTGAAAACTCGGACTACATCTATATGCTCAATCAGGCATCGGGCGACCGTCAGATTCTTGCGCAGAAGCTGAACATCTCACCGCACCAGCTTTCCTATGTAACCCATTCCGGCGAGGGCGAAGGACTGCTGTTCTACGGCTCGACCATCCTGCCGTTTGTGGACCATTTCCCGAAGGATACGGAGCTGTACAGACTCATGACCACCAAGTTAACCGAAAAATCCGAATAACCACATCAAATTTTGAAAGGAAAATAATCATGGAAAACAAACACGGAATATTTCACAGCGAAACCTACGGAGACCTCCGCATCATACTGGAGGACGATGTGCTTCTGTTCTGCGCGCGCGATCTCGGAACGATGCTCGGTTTCAAAGACATTGGCAGCGTTATCAACCATCACTGCAAAAATGTCCGCAAGTGCAAGTGTCCCACGCCTGCCGGTATGCAGGCGATGAACTTCATTGACCCTACTGATGCGGCGCATCTGCTCTCCCACACCACCAGTATTGCCGCCGATGATATTGCAGAATGGCTGTTTACCACGGTCATTCCGACGGTGCTTCATGCGGAGGGGATTGAAGATGCTCCCGATGATGAGCAGGATAAAAATACTGCGGAAATCACGGACGATGACGTATTCCTCATCCATGTGGGTGACTACTGCAATTATGTGGAAAATCTGTTTATGATGTGCCGTTACGCCTACGATCTTGCGAAAACCGTTGAAAAACTGCCCGATTCCTGTGAGAACACATTCGCAAAGTACAGCGCACATTCTGTGCTTCGCAACTGCAAAGAAATTCTCGATGGTTACGGCTTTGACTTCAAGGATTTGGAAGTTATCAATCGCGAAAAAATCGACGCACTGTTCGATCATGACGTGATTACCCCTGCCCAAGGCGGATATTTCACCGTAGAACAGCTTGCAGATGCTGTGCGTGACGGT
>JBJFGC010000306.1:0-2641 GCA_051892315.1 Eubacteriales bacterium | reverse complement strand
CCCCGCGAATCCCATCCCCCTCACATAAAACGATCGACCAAGAAAGGAAAACAACCATGGAATCCTCCCTCCTCAGAAAAAACGGCGAACTTATGATCTCGATTGACGGAACGCTTTATCCGCCGTTATCTTTCAAATCGTTCCGTGCCAACCCGCGCAACGTATCGGAATTTTACAAAGCAGGTGTCCGGCTGTTCAGTGTGCTCTCCAGTGGGATTACCTCCGCGCTCGGCGTACCGTATTCTCTGTTCGGCGAATCCTGGGTCGGAGAATACGAATACGACTTCACACCCCTTGACCGCCAGCTTGATATGTTCATCGAAAATGCACCCGACTCTTATTTTGCGCCGATGCTGCAAATCGATACACGCGGCTGGTACCTGAAGGCCCATCCGGATGCGCCGAATTCCTTTACCCATTTGTCACAGATTGCCGGCGACGAACACTTCCGCAAGGCAGCCGCCGCGTATATGAAGGCGTTCCTCCGTCATTGTGAGGAAAAATACGGCGACCGGATTTACGGCTATTTTCTGCTCGGCGGAACAACCACCGAATGGTTTTCCGACCGTGATTTTGAAGCGCCGCATCCGTTCAAGGAACGTGCGTATCGCGAGTGGCGCGGTGATGACGCGGCTTGTCTGCCGTCCGTCGATCGGCTGAACCGCCAGGGCGGCGTTTTCCTCGACCCCTCCGAAAAGGACATAGCGGATGCCAGACGCTTCCATGCAGAGCTGATTTCCGATCTGATTCTGTATTTCGTCGAAGAAGCGCAAAGCATTTTATGTCACAAAAAGCTGCTCGGCCTTTATTTCGGATATCTGTTCGAGCTTGGAACGCCGCGGCTGCACAATGCGGGACATCTGGCGTATGAAAAAATCTTCTTATCTCCCGATATCAATATGATTTCCAGTCCCGCGTCGTATGGCTCGCGCACCCAGTATGACCCCGGTGCGTTCATGGTCACGCAGAAAACGCTGGACGCGCACAACAAGCTGTATTTTCTCGAATTCGATCACCGCACCCACACCGTTCCCGATATGCTCAACGAGACCATCCGTGACGACAACGGCAATCTTCTGATGGACAAATTCCATTTTCCGGGTTCGGAAAACAAATGCAAAAACGACGATGAATCCGTGAATCTTTTATATCGGGAATTTCTTTTAAGCAAAGCGTCTGGTGCTGCTCTGTGGTGGTTTGATATGTTCGACGGCTGGTTCCGTTCCGACGCGATGATGCACGCGGTTTCCCACATGCTGGAAATTGACAAGCAGATGTCCGCCTATGACAAACACAGCGCGGCGGAAATCGCGTTCTTTGCCGAAGGCGAATCCATGTATCGCGTCAGAAAATCCAGTCCGATCGCAAACAGTCTGTCCCAGATCCGCCGCACACTGGCAGAATGCGGCGCACCCTACGATTTATACACCATTTCCGATATCATGCTGCCGGAAATCAGCCGCTATTCCTTCTATATTTTCTTCAATGAATACGATATCCCCGATTCAATCAAAGACCGCATCCGCCAGGTATGCGCGCGCGCCGGAAAAACCGTATTGTGGCTCTACGCACCGGATTACGCGTACAACGGAGAAAACCGAACGGAAAACATCACCGCGCTCACAAAAATTCCGATTGTGGAAAGCGATGCTTCACACGGTGCATTTGTGTACGAAGATACCCGTTCTCCGGGCTGTACCTGCCCACCCTATTTCTCCGTTTCTGATTCTGACGCAAAACCCCTTGCCTATTGGGAAGACGGTACGGTCGCCGCGGCGGAAACCATGCTGCCGGATGCCGATGGACGCCTGCCCGGATACAGAAGCATTTATGCCGCTGTATATCATATGCCGTCCGCCTTTCTGCGCAGCCTTTTGAAGGACAGCGGCGTCTTTCTCTACAGTGAAAATCCCCAGGTATTCACCTATGCAAATTCCGCGTTTCTCGGTGTGTATCATGCCGGGAATACGACGGCGGAAATTCATGTCCGGCAGGACGGGGTTTATCGCGATCTGCTCAGCGGCGAAGTTTTTTGCGCGGAACACGGTGTTCTGTACCTGCCGCCCAGAACGCTCCGCGCCTATTTCCTGGTTCTGGAATCCACAACCATCCCTGCAATCTCGTTATAAGCTGAAAAAACGAAGTCGTATCGGGGCTTCGTTTTTTCTTTTTCCGCAAGTTTTTGACTTGTACGGCATTGCCTTTCCCGTATTTACAGTCCTTTAATGGACTTTTCATACGAGCTGGGCGACATTTTTTCTCTGCTCTTAAAAATTCTGGTGAAATGATGCAGGCTGGAATATCCCAACTTTTCCGCGATTTGTGTAAAATTAAGTTCTCCTTCACGAATAAGCAATTTTGCTTCTTTCATTTTTAATTCAATGAAATAATCGATAACACTATGTCCTGTTTCGGTTTTAAAAAGCTGACAGATATATGATTTGCTCATATGAAAATGCTCACATATACAGTTCAGCGTCAGCGTACAGTACACATTCTCCTGCATATACTCTTTAATTGACTCAACCAAGGTACTTTCGAGATTCTTTTTTGCAATCGGATTTTCCTGCGTTGCTCTTTTCACGGAATTGCTCTCCCGCATCAGTTCAAGCAAAAAAAGTTCCAGATAAGTGATGGCGGT
>JBJFGC010000305.1:0-2642 GCA_051892315.1 Eubacteriales bacterium | reverse complement strand
AGGCTGCTGAAAACAAGGCAGAGGACATACGTCTGTGAGCCTTCCCACATGACCTTCAATCCGCGTTTATACAGGGCAAGATGTTCACTGAATTTCATTGCTTTCCTCTCCTTTCCCTTCTCCTCTGTACCAGCAGCTCTGCAGCTCGAACAGCTCCGCGTACTCGCCGCCGTTCCGGATCAGCTCGTCGTGGCTGCCTTCCTCGGCAATTGTGCCGTTTTTCAGATACAGGATCCGGTCGCAGAACCGCGTGGACGCCAGACGGTGCGAGATGAACAGCGAGCTTTTTCCCGCCGACATGCGCTGATATTCTTGATAGATGCTGCTTTCCGCGATGGGGTCGAGCGCCGCCGTCGGTTCGTCGAGAACGAGGACGGGCGCGTCCTTGTACAGCGCGCGGGCAAGCATGAGCTTCTGCGTTTCGCCGCCGGACAGCTCCACACCGTCGCGGTTGACCTGTTTGTCGAGCCTGGTGCGGATGCCGTTTGGGAGGCTGTCGATTTTTTCACCGAGTCCGGCAAGACGCATGCATTCCTCCGCTCGTGTGAAGTCGGTTTCCGCCTCTCCCTTCGCGGAAACGGTCTCGGCGAGGGAGAAGAACGCGGTCTTTACGTTCTGAAACACGGGGGAAAACAATTGATAGTAATCCCTGCGCAGGAACTTTCCCGTCGGCGTGCCGTTCACGCGAATCTCCCCGGACGTCGGCATATACAGTCCGCACAGCAGCTTCACGAGGGTGGTCTTCCCCGCCCCGTTCAGCCCGACGAGCGCGATGCTCTCGCCGGAATGAATGGTAAACGAAACGTCATGCAGGGTGTCGGTCTCCGCGCCGTCGTAGCGGAAGGAAACGCGGTCAAACGTGATTTCGGGCGGGGAATTTATGTAATCCTCGATCTTCGCTTCGCCGGTGCCGTCCCATTCGGGAAGTTCGAGGTACTCGCGCAGGTCGCACAGCGTCAGACTGGTCGAATGCATCGCGTTCCACCCGCCGAGGATGCCGCCGATGAACGACGCGAACGACGAAATCGCCGCAAAATACAGAACGAATTTGTCAACCGTGATTTCACCGCGCAGCGTCATGGCAATCAGCAGAGCATAGGCCGCACCGTCGCGGAGCAGGATGACCACAAGGTCGGCGATGCGGGAAAGAAAGCTGCGGACAATCAGTTTCCTGTCCCATTCGGCACGTTCCGCGGAGAGGAGCCGATACATTTCCTTGAACCAGTCCGCCATGCTGTAAATGCGGATATCCTTCGCAGCGGCAAAATCCGACGACTTCAAATGGATGTACCATAGTTTGCGGTCGATGTCGGACCACTTCCTGCGGTTGGCATACTCCCATTTCTGATAGGCACGGACGCAGAACCAGTTCACAGCGGGCGCGACGGTCAGAATCGGCACGAGCCACGGACTTACGAACGAAATCACGCTGCCGAACAAGATATAATTGACAACGCTTTCAATAAAACCGAGCGTCTGCCTCGGCATATCGTAGAGAGGCATCACGCCATCCCACATCTGGGTTGCGCGTTCGGCGCGGTCCAGGAGGTCGCGTATTTTTTTGCTTTCGTAGGTCTGGTAAAAGCAGCCGAGCGACTTTCGGTGGAGTTCGCTCGTCACCCGATAGCGGTACACGCCGAGATGCGCACCGGACACGCGTCCGAACACGGTATTCAGCAGGTTCCCCGCAAGCATCGCGAGCATGAGCAGTCCGACGGTCGTCATGGCTTCGGCAAGGGTGTGGTTTCCCGTGACCTCGGCCACAACGAGGGAAGGAAGGTAAACACCGGCGTAGGTCATGGCGATGTTGACCGGGACGCGCAGCGTCATCATGATAAACGAAACGGGCGCGTAGTTCAGCATCCGGCAAAAGCTCCAGAGAGCGTTGCTGCCAAGGGAACGGTAGGGCTTTTTGGCCGGTTCTTTTTTCTTCATGTTGGCAGAGATTCCTTTCCGTGGTTCTGTGGTACTGACACAAGTATATCACAAAACCGCAGAAAAAGGGGAATTCCGGCACGAATTGCGTTCTGGCAGGCACGAATTGCCTGCTGATATTTCCCACCCTCCTCGTTTGGATTGCCATTCCCTCTTTATGAAGTAAGGCATCCATGCCAGAATCAGCTGCGCAATGGTCAAAAGAGCAGATACCCAGCCAAGCCCCATCCGTCCGCAGTAAAAATGGCCGCAGCTGACAATCCCAAAGCCAGACTGCGGCAGTGACGCTGCACACGATTACGGTTTTTTTATTCTTTTCATCGGAAACACCCTTTCGCTTTTCCAGTCTTACAACGCTGTACTCAGCAGTACTTTCCATGTTGTTCCTTTTCCCCGTTTTCTCGCATTGCGATCTCGTTCAGAACACGATCCTGATGCAGTTCAACGGCAACCAGAATCAACAAGACGGCAAACACCACCCCCGCCAGAGCGAATGCGGCAGAAGCGATGACCCGCCATTTGATCCGCTGGAACAGGATTCCGGTCAGCAAAAGTACGCAGGCGATTTTGAACATGGTTTGTCCCGGCCACAGCATATTCAGCTTATGCTTATATCGGTTTTCGTATGTTGTTTTTTCATATTTTGCTCTGTTTCGTACCATAACGACTCTCCTATTTTCACCGTCCAAACAGATTCATTGCACCAT
>JBJFGC010000304.1:0-2649 GCA_051892315.1 Eubacteriales bacterium | reverse complement strand
GGAACGGCTAACGCTCCGGCGGCATCTGCCGGCAGAAACAAACTGCGGGAGCTCTGTCAGATCTACCAGCGGCAGATCGGAAAATTCGGAACGTTCGCAGAGAACATGGCGGCCGTCGGACTGGATGACTGCCTGAGCGGTACCGTCACGATTCCGGACATCTATTCCTCCCGCGAGATCCTGATTGTGACGCTGGACTCCGCATCACAGGAAAAGTCCAGCCGGATCATCCTGCGCCTTCTTGTAGAGCAGCTCAAGCAGATGGAAAGCGCGGGCGGCGGTGCGGTGATCGTATTCGAAGACTGCGCACTCAAGGCATGCGCCGAGCCGTTTCTCGGACTTCTGAAGGCAGTTCACACAAATTCCTCCGGATGCGTCTATTTTACCGAACGCTCGGTCGTCTGGTGGAACAATTTCGCCAAGCAGATGAATCAGAACGGACGTCCCGGGACTTATTTTGAGCATCCCGCAAGCTTTTGCAATGCCTATTTCGTCTTCCGCCAGAACGATCCGGACGAACGCACCTTCTGGGCGGCGATGAGCGGCTCATGCAAGAAATGGAAGGAATCGTATCATCAGGCGCCGATGGGGATGGCGTATCATATGTCTCCGATCGCCGATCTCTTTTTCGGTCACATCATGGTGGATGCCGGAAGGGGATACAATGAAGTGGATACAACGAATGTGGAAATCAATCAGCTTTCGGAGCTGCCGTCCTCGTCCTGCATGGTCATGCTTGGGACGGCACAGAAGATATACAACTGTCAGGTCAGCTGGTGCTGAACGTACGGCAGGAACCGATCAACAATGAAAAAAAGAAAGGACAGGAGATAAAAAATGGCGAGATATTTCAGCAAAAATGTGATCTGTCCGTTGTGTGGTAAGGAATTTGCCGCACAGCTTCTGGCGGGGTTTACACAGAGCGGACCGTCCGGTCTGGACGGAAATCCGCACGATCCAGCGATTTTTGACCGGGTGACCCTTTGCCCGCACTGCGGTTATGCGACAGCGAACATCCGCCGTCCCGCATATCCGGGCGCAGAGAAGTGGGTACAGACGGAAAACTACCGTGAGATGCTCCGAAGCCGGAAGTACGGCGAAGAAGGTAAAAAGCTTCTTTTAGCCGGATTTCTTGCACGTAAGGCGGGCGATCATTCGGAATCCGCCTACTGCTATCTGTCGGCTTGGTGGTACCTGACGGAAAACCGCAGTCCGGAAGCGGGTCGTGCCCTAAAGCAGGCGATTGAACAGTACCGGCTTTACCTTGCGGAGGAAGAAAATCACGCGGCGGCGCTCGTACTGATCGACCTTCTGCGTCAGGCGGGAGAATTCGACGAAGCGTCGGAAACGGCGGATTCGCTGGAGAATTATCTGGAAGATCCGGAGCACAGAGATATCCTGCGCATTGAGCGGAAATGGATCGGACTGCGAGATTCAAGGGCACACCGTGCGGGAAGCGAGGATGACGTATGATTTTCGGATGGGGAAAAGGTTCCGGAAAAGGGAATTCACAGGATCAGAATCAGAAAATTGACTTTTCGCAGAAAACCGACGAGCAGCTTCTGGATTCGTTCAAATCTTCGAACTGGAACGCACTGTCCGAAGAGAACCGCATCGGGCTGGTGCAGGAAATGGAAAACCGTCAGGCAGCGGCTCAGGGGCGTATCCCCGCTGAGGTGGTCTCGGCGAACGATCCCGGGAAATACGGTTCCTATAACAGCACGAACAACCGCATGAGCCTCAACGTCAGCAATTTTTCTTCGTACGAAGTGCTGGATACATATGCCCATGAAAGCAATCATGCGTATCAGAATCACTGCGTAAAAAACGGTCTGGACTATGACGAACAGACCCGCGGGATGATGGACGTTGAGACCAAGCGGGACAACAACGGGAATCTTTACAATTATGCGCGAACCTCGCCTCAGTATGATATGCAGACCAATGAGCTGGACAGCAACAACAAGGCGGCCGACTTTGTTATGTCCGAGAAGGAGCGCTTCAAGGATGACCCTGCCTTCAAAGAATATGTCAGTGAACGGAACAATCATTTCGGCAGAGTGAACGAAAATCTCGCGAATCATTCGAATCTCCGGACGTCGATGCAGAACAACCAGCTCTATTCCGCCTATGTCCGCGGAGACATCAGCGAGGAGCAGTACAACCGTCTCAGCGCCAATGTCAACGACAAGAATTATATAGATCCCACAGTGGAAAAGAGCAATTCCATCGGTGCGCAGCTGCAGAGCCTTGAGAATGAGCTGAACGGAAACAGCAATGAAGCGGCTGTTTCGCAGGAAAATACCAACGATGCGGGAACCCCCGGACACAGCAGCGGACATTCGAACGACAACGGACGCGGGAACGATGACGGCAAAGGAAATGCCACAGCAGGCCCCGGCGACAACGACCGCGGAAACGGCAGTGGCGGAACCACGGGCGGAAACGATAACGGAAACAGCAGCGGCGGAACCACGGGCGGAAACGACAACGACGGCAACGATAACGGTCCGGATCTCTGAGAAGGAGCCGGAACATGGGATATACGAGTTATCAGTGTCCGGAATGCGGGACAGAAGTGAAGATGGATCTGCGGCACGTCCATACGGCATGTCCGGTGTGTGGAAAGGTGATGACCTTTCACCGTTC
>JBJFGC010000303.1:0-2654 GCA_051892315.1 Eubacteriales bacterium | reverse complement strand
AACAAATTGAACCCCTCGTTCGCTACAAAATCCAATTCATCCAGATTCGGTTTCTGTGGGCCCCGGTCTCCGTACTTGGAAAACATCCACAAAAAATTGAATCCAATCTTTTTTTCCATGAAAAAACCTCATTTCTATTGCAGCTTCAAATCGTTTTTTCGGAGAAGCAGACCTTTTTATTTCTCAGTAAGCTTCACCATCCGTACGGTGTGCGGTTCCAGTGTGAGGGTCAGAAAACCAGGCGCGTCATCCAGATTTTCCTTTGCCCACAGGTCGCGTACCTGATACGTTTTATCCAGTGCCAGACGGAGATCGGCGCATTCCTCACCCATGTTAAAGAATGCTGCCGCCAGACCGCCGCTTACCGGACGGGTGTAAATCCGGGTCCGGACGGAGCCGGAGCGTGTTTCGTTCATCTGAATCGCACAGACACCGGTTGTATCCTGATTCAGCGCGAGAATTTCATCGTTGCAGAGCATATCCCGGTCAAACGGTGTCAGTTTGGAGAGGTCACAGGAAATCTGAATCGGGGAGGAGCAGAACGCGCGGATGGAGAACGCGGCAAGCTGTTCGTCCTCGGTCAGCTGACACTGGTGTCCGTTAAAATATCCGGTTTCCAGCATATCGAGGTCGAAGAAATGTCCCGGGCGGATGTGCTGCAGCCATACATCCGCACTCTCAATCACGCGGCAGACGCAGTCCCAGTTGTCGTCCGAATCGGGATTGTGACGCCAGGAGGTGCAGTTTTCCCGCCAGTATTCCGCCCACTTCAGCTTCGCGTCCACAGTTGTGCAGAAAGCAAAATCCCGTGGGGATGCGAGCAGTTCACGCTTCATGAGATCCGCGACGTCACCTTCACACGGTGTCCAGTCGTACTTGAGGTAGTCAATTCCCCAGTCTACCCACTGAGCGACGTTGTTTTTTTCATAATGTTCCTCTGCCACAACAAACTGGATTGTTGTGTGGTCCGGATAACGGGTACAGCCCGGATACTCTCCGCCGCCCCACGCTTTCGCCATCGGTGTAGAATATATGCCCAGACACAGACCTTTTTCATGGATGTCATCCGCCAGTGCCTTCATATCCGGGAATTTTTCTGACGGCATCACCGCGTCATGAATTCCGCCGTAGGCTCCCTGCCAGCCGGAGTCGATGTTGACGTAGCGATAGCCGTAATCCGCCAGTCCGTTTTCAACCAGGAGGCGCGCCGTTTCCCGAATCATTGGCTCATCAATCGCATTCCGGAAGGCATTCCAGCTCGTCCAGCCAAGCAGCGGCGTCTGACCCACTCCGTCCGGCTTCACGGTCAGAAGCAGGTTAGTCTGCGCACTTCCGTGGGCATTTGCGGCGGTTACTGTCAGAGGATATTCGCCCGCGCCTGCCGAACCGGACAGAATGCCGCTTTTCTGGTCCAGCGTCAAACCCGCGGGAAGTCTGTCCGCTGTAAATTTCATCGGACGCTCCCCCGTTGCCGGAATTCGCCAGAGAAACGGTTTTTCCGGCGAACAGCCGATACGCGCGGGAGCATGGATGGCCGGTTTTCCTGCAAACGGTTCCGGCGTGTGTGCGATTTTGGTTTTCATAAACGTTCAGTCCCTTCTTTGGAATCGTTAGTAACGTGAGTTCACATTCAAAGTCAAAAACTTTCATCAGGATGGGGCGGATGCAGTTCGTGCAAAGCGTAAGTTCATGAGGAGGGAAAAAGTACCTTTCCAAGATATAATATATTGTAACTGTTTCACGGCTCCACGTGCAGGCTTCGCGCGATTGAAATTGGAAATACTGCCGCCGCACCGCAGAAATACAGGTGCCGTGCCGCCGCCATCATGGTCGCGCCGCTGGTGATGATGTCGTCGAACAGCAGATATTTTCCACCCGGTTCAATTGCACTTTTTCGCGGTACGAGCGTCCGGCTCGCGTTTACCATCCGATCCTCGGCACAAAGCGTTTTCTGTTCGCTGCCCGAGATCTTCACAAAGGTCTGCTTCCATGGACTTCCGAGCCGTTTCGCCAAGCGTCTGGTCACTTCTTCACTTTGGTCCAGTCCGCTTTTCATAAAATTTTCCGTCGAACGCGGGGGATAAGTGAGAATCCATTCCTCCGGAGGTTGACCGACGGCGGCAAACAAACGCTCAATCTCATCCGCCAGCTCGTCGGCAAAAAACTGCGCAAACTGTCCCTTGTCCTTCAGCAGAAAGATCATCTGCTCCGTAATCCGTTCGTTATCATACGACGAGGCGGAGACGGTATAGAACGTCAGGGTCACATGACTTTTTCCTCCGAGGAAAGTTCGTGTCACCCGCGAAAAATCACAGCCGCAGACGCAGAGAACCGCAGGCTTCCCACAGTGTGGGCACTTTGTCTGACGTTCCTTCAGGTATTTTGCCGCACATTCCACGCAAAGCTCCGATCTTCCGCTTGTTTCCTTTCCGCAAAAGGCACAGACCGGCGGACAGAGCAGATTGACCGTTCTTTGCGCCCATCGTGCAGCCTCATGCTTGATTCGCTCAATCCCCAAGCGCAGCATCTTCCGCTCACCCCCATCTTTAATTATGCACGATTCTTCCTCTTTTTGTCAAGGGCTTTTCAAGATTTTAATGACATTTTAATAAAAAATTATTCTACCAGATGCCTGTTTGTGTCTGTTTATTATA
>JBJFGC010000302.1:0-2655 GCA_051892315.1 Eubacteriales bacterium | reverse complement strand
CACACGGTCGCCTTCCTCAAGAACGTCATCGTTGTACCCGGGAGTGAGCGCACCCACGTATACGCCCGGCTTGAGGTTGTAGTAGTACATAAACGAGCTGGAGTTGGTAACGGTCTGGAAGGTAACGCCGATCATGGTCTTGCCGCGGACGTAGCCGTATTCAAGAAGCTGTTCGTTCACGTTCAGCGCGTCGTTGATCGGGATAGCGAAGCCAAGGCCCTCGATGCCGGTGCCGCTGGACTTTGCGTTGACGATACCGACCAGTTCACCCTTCATGTTGAACATACCGCCGCCGGAGTTGCCCGGGTTGACGGCTGCGTTGGTCTGAATCAGCGTCATGGTCACGCCGCCGACCAGAATTTCACGTTCGGTTGCGCTGACAATACCGTTGGTGACGGTGCCGCCAAGCTCACCCAGCGGGTTGCCGACGATCACGACTTCTTCGCCGACTGCAAGGGTGTCGCTGTTGCCGGCCACAGCGAAGGTGAGGTTCTGAGCTTCGATCTTGAGGACTGCGATATCCGAATCGGAGTCATGGCCGATCACGGATGCGGCGTATTCCTCACCGTTTGTGAGACGGACCGTGATATTGTCGGCCACTTCGGTACCGCTGTCGTCACAGATGACGTGGTTGTTGGTGATAATATAGCCGTTGTCGGAAATAATAACGCCGGATCCTGCGCCGCCTGTCACATACTGGTACCACATATTCTGCACGGTATATTCCGTGTTGATCTCAACGACGGAATCCTTGACGAGGCTTGCCACTTCACTGTAAGTCAGCGGCTCGCCCTTTGCGGCGCCGGTGGAAGTAACGATGTCATCCACGGTCCGATAGACCACGGCGGTCTTTCCGGAGTTGGATACAACGTTGCCGTTATCGTCGACGGTTGCAGCGGAGTTCATGCTGGCTGCGAGATATGCGCCCGCAAAACCGAAGCATCCGGAGAGGACAACCGTCAGGCAGCAGACGAGTGCGACCACGCCGCGGGAGACGGATTTATGTTCCTTCTTTTTCTTATCGGGTTGATAGGAAATCCGATCGCCGTCCGGGGTGTTTTCTTTGTAATAAGGATTCTGCGGCGCATAGGAATTCGAATACTGGCTTCCGCCGTACGGGTTGGTGTTCGGATTGGCGGAACCGTAAGAGCCGTAAGGCTGCTGCGGATGCTGAGGCTGAGGCTGCGGCTGATATGCACCGTAACCGCCGGCGCGGTAAGTTGCGTTCGGAATATTCTCACGCGTGAAGGAATAGGTTCCCTCGGCGGGCTTTGCTTCCGCGGATGTGCGGACTTCGGTATTTGGATTCTCCCGGCCGGTGTCTGCGAAGGATTTCTCTGCGTCGTTCCGGCGGATCGGTTCGTTCTCGTTTTCGTTTTCGTTTTCGATTTCGTTTTCGTTGACGTTCTTGTTCTCGTTTTCGTTCATTTCATTTTCATTCATGTTGAAGTCTTTCATAATAACACCTTTCCCGGAGGACTTTTTTCTTTCTTTATATGCCCCCGTTTTTCTTTACGCGCATATTATACCGCGCAAATGTGATGATTATTTGAAGACGGATGAAAGATTGGTTGAATTATGAAAATTGTTTTCATGACGCAAGATCACAGGATGGTGACGGAAGCGGAACGGGAGCGTCTCAGGCAATATCCTTGGTCCGGTAATGCACGAACGCGGCTGCAAGAGCGGCTGCCGTATAGACTGCACCGAGCATCAGCAGGACTGTGTCCAGCCGTCCGGCCGTGAGGATATCCGCACTTTCGGAATAGCCGAAGGGGGTGATGTATTTCAGGAAGTTCGCTTTTTCCGTGAGGTTTGCGATAAGGTTCAGAAAATAGAACATGACAGCCAGGCCAAGTCCGATTCCGAGGGTACCGTGGTGCAGAAAGGCCGAAAGGCCAAAGCAGATGCCGGCGATCTCAAGCTGCATGAAGAAGTAGGCGAGGTGCAGGAGGAAAAACGATTTCCACGGAACCGTTTCGCCGATCACCAATGCGGACAGTACGGCAAGGACGACGATCAGCAGGTTCAGGAGCAGAAGCTGTGCCGCGACTGCCGCCAGCTTTTCCGCCGTCACGCGAGTCCGGCTGACGGGATGTGTGAGCAGGAATTCTGCTGTATGCTCCTTCTCCTCCTTCGCCAGTGCGGAAATCCCCACCAGCGCCGCAAAAAATGCGCCGCCAAGTCCCACAATATTCCCGCACTCGATTCCATAAAAGCCTATAAACTCGCCGAAATTCAGTCGGTCCATTCCAAAAGCTGCCGTAAACGACCCCATCGACGCAAACATAGTACTCACGTCCGCCATCTCCCCCTTCATCTCCGGAAACAGCATAACGCATACAAGCATCAAAAATCCAATTGCGCCTGCCCAGGTGACAAGCTGCTTTCTTCCCTGTCTGAGTTCATGAAAAAATATTGTCATTTTATTGATCTCCTTTTTGTTTTTTTATGAGGTGGGGGTTGTTGGGGCTCTGCCCCAAACCCCGCTTAGGAACCTTTTGAGGAAAGGTTCCTAAGGACCTCCAAACCTTTTCGGGTAGGGGGATGGGGATGGGTACGGTTTGTAGCCGTGGAGTTTATCCCATCCTATAAAATATAGACATCCAAATTATCAGAAGTAGTGGAGCAAGCAGTCAGGGGCCGCCGAGACCC
>JBJFGC010000301.1:0-2665 GCA_051892315.1 Eubacteriales bacterium | reverse complement strand
AAAAAATATATGTAAAAATTGTGAAAAATGACGTTTTTCAGCAGAAAAACTTTTGAAAAAAGCTTTTCGCCGCGCCCATACCCCAAAACTTTCGTCGATCAAATGAAAAACAAAGAGCCGGGTTTCAATCGAACGACCTGCACCCAGCTTTGTCAATATAATTAAATGAAAGTTTTTGAGGTGGGGTTCGGGGAGGAACTTTTTTCAAAAAGTTTCTCCCCGTCCAACTCACCTTATTCACTGATTCCCTTTTACCCGGGTAATCACAAGGCCCAGCTCGCCCTGGCGTTCGCCGGACCAGATGATGTGGCGTGGACATTTGTCTACGCACGCGTCGCAGCCGGTACATGCGGCATAATCGATGGAGGCCACAAAATGATCCACTTTGATCGCACCGGACGGACAGTTTCTTTCACAGAGTTTGCAGGAGATACAGCCCACGTCGCAGACCTTGCGGGTGTTTTTCCCGTCGTCGGTGGACATGCAGCCGACCCAGTGATGGCTGTCAAAAGGAATGAGACGGATGATTCCCTTCGGACATGCCGAAACGCACACACCGCAGCCGCGGCATTTGCTGTAATCCACCACTGCGACGCCGCGTTCTACGGTAATAGCAGCAAACGGACATGCCTTCACGCAGGTTCCAAGTCCGATACAGCCGTTCTGACAGACCTTGTCTCCGCCGCCAATGCGCGCAGCCGCCACACAGTCCGGAATCCCTTCGTATATGTATTTTTTCTTTGCATATTCCGAAGTACCGGAACACATGACCTGCGCCCGCATCCGGACGGTTTTTTCGGCCTCCACACCCATGATGGCCGCGATCTTCTCCGCCGTTTCCGCGCCGCCGACCGAACAGCGGTTCACGCCCGCTTCCCCTTTGGCAATGGCCTCAGCCAGAGCGGAACAGCCGGTATACCCGCATCCGCCGCAGTTCGCACCAGGCAGACATTCGGCGATTTTTTCCGCGCGTTCGTCCTTTTTCACGGCAAATACCCGGCTGGCGAGTGCAAGAAGCGCCCCCATCACGGCACCAAGAACAAGGAAAAGAACAACCGGAATCAGAATTTGTTGCAGCATATTCGACGACCTCCGCTCAGAATTTCATTCCGGAGAATCCGGAAAACGCCATGGCCGCCAGACTTGCCGAAATCAGCAGAATCGGGAAGCCGCGGAAGGCCTTGGGCGGGTTGGCAAACGCCAACCGTTCCCGCACCCCTGCAAAAATGACGATGGCCAGCGTAAACCCGAGAGCCGCCGAAAAGCCGAACACCACGCTTTCAATGAAGCTGTAGCCCTCCTCAATGTTGACCAGCGCCGCGCCGAGTACCGCGCAGTTGGTGGTAATCAGCGGCAGGTAAATACCGAGCGCACCGTACAGCGCGGGGATGAATTTCCGAAGAAACATCTCGATGAACTGCACCAGCGTCGCAATCAGGAGAATGAACGCGATGGTTTTAAGATATTCGAGTTCGAACGGTACCAGAAGATAATAGTACACTGCCCACGTAGCCGCCGACGAAAGCGTCATGACAAACGTCACCGCCATGCCCATGCCGAGCGCTGTCGAGGGCTTGTCCGATACGCCGAGGAAAGGACAGCAGCCGTAGAAACGCGAGAAAATGAAGTTCTGTGTCAGAATCGCTGTGAACATAATCATGAAAATACTGTTCATTTATTCCTCTCCTTTCCCGGATGTTTCGGAAGATTCGTTTGTTTCGATGGTAAGCTCAGGCTCGTCCGGCTCCGGTTCTGGCTCCGTGAAGGCGGGACGGCGGATGATGCGGCCGCTGTCCGGATCCTTCATAAGGGTAGCGTGGTAGCCGCCTTCAATGGCATCCGCCTCCAGCCGCTTCAGCCGCGCGTGCTCCTCCGACGAATTCCGGATTTTCTGCACCAGAGCGATAAGAAAGCCAAGGGTGAGAAACGCGCCGGATGGAAGAAGGAACATCGTCGCCGGCGAGAACCAGTCGCCGAAAATCCGGAGACCGCCCGTTCCATCGGAGGCCGCAAAGAGCATTCCGGTTCCGAGAAGCTCGCGGACGGCGGCAATGCAGACGAGAGCCAGAGTAAAGCCGATACCCGTCGCAAGCCCGTCGATGAACGAGGGGAGCGGACTGTTTTTGGACGCAAACGCTTCCGCGCGCGCTAAGATGACGCAGTTGACGACGATCAACGGGATAAACAGACCGAGCGCTGCGTCGATTTCGGGAAAATAGGCCTTGATGATGAGTTCCACTGCGGTCACAAACCCTGAAATAATGACGATATACGACGCAATACGCACCTGCCCGGGAATGATTTTGCGCAGAAGCGAGATAAACAGATTGGAAAACGCGAGGACGACAATGACTGCGGCGCCCATTCCAAGCGCGTTCCGGATGGAAGTCGTGGTCGCCAGCGTCGGACACATGCCGAGAAGCTGAACAAAGACCGGGTTATTGGTAAGAATTCCTTCCTTGAACAGCGCGGGTATTGATTTTTTCATATTCTTTCCCTCCCTGCTCGTTACGGTTTAATAAAGCCGCCGCCGATCGGTTTCTTCGGCGCTTCGGTTTCGGGTTCCGGTTCGGGTTCCGGCTCCGGTTCTGGCTCGGGTTCCGGCTCGGGCTCCGGCTCCGGTTCCGGCTCGGGTTCCGGCTCGGGTTCGGGCTCCGGTTCTGGC
>JBJFGC010000300.1:0-2667 GCA_051892315.1 Eubacteriales bacterium | reverse complement strand
CGCATCTTTCAGGAGGCGTTCGAAAAGATCAATCTATGCTTTGGGGAAACCTTCCGCGAACTGTTCGGCGGCGGGCACGCGGAGGTTCGGCTGGCCAACCCCACCGACGTGCTGAACTCCGGCATTGACATCAACGCTGCTCCCCCCGGAAAGACCATCAAAAATCTGAACCTTCTTTCGGGCGGTGAACAGACCTTTATCGCCATCGCCCTGATTTTTGCCCTCATCCGCGTCAATCCGTCCCCTTTCTGTATTTTCGATGAAATCGAAGCGTCGCTGGACGAGGTCAACGTTCTCCGCGTCGGACGATACATAACAAAAGTATCCAAGGATATGCAGGTGATCATGATTTCACACCGGCGCGGAACGATGGAAATCGCAGATTCCCTCTATGGTGTCACAATGCAGCAGAGCGGTGTATCCACCGTCTTAACGAACTCGATGATCAAGCCTGAACAGATTCCAAACTGAACATCAAATCAACATGGGAGAAACCAAATGGGATTTTTCGATAAATTAAAGCAGGGACTTGCCAAGACCAAAAACGCCGTTTTCGGACAGGTGAACGAGGTGGTCAAGAGCTTCCGCAAGGTCGATGAGGAGCTTCTTGAGGAACTGGAGGAAATCATGATCTGTGCCGACATGGGAACCTCCACCACCGAAAAAATCATAGAGGAGCTGCGCGACCGCATCAAGACCGAGCGAATTAAATCCGCAGATGACGTCAAGACAGCGCTTGGCGAAATTCTCATGGCGCAGGTCGGAGAAGGGGAGCCGCTGAACCTTTCCACCTCCCCGTCCGTTATTCTTGTCATCGGCGTCAACGGTGTCGGTAAGACAACCTCCATTGGGAAAATCGCGAATAACCTGCGGAAGGATGGAAAGCGCGTCATCGTCGCCGCAGCGGATACCTTCCGTGCCGCCGCCATCGAGCAGCTTGCCATCTGGTGCGATCGTGCCGGTGTCGAGCTGGTCCGTCAGAACGAAGGTTCCGACCCTGCGTCGGTGGTCTATGACGCCATCGCCGCCGCCAACAAGCGGAAAGCCGATGTCCTCATCATCGACACAGCCGGACGCTTGCACAACAAGAGCAACCTCATGGACGAGCTGGCCAAAATCAACCGTATCATTTCCCGTGAGCTGCCCGGTGCCGCGCGGGAGACGCTTCTTGTACTGGATGCCACCACCGGTCAGAATGCTGTCATGCAGGCGAAAAAGTTCCGGGAGACGGCGGATATTACCGGTCTTATCCTGACCAAGCTTGACGGGACCGCAAAAGGCGGCGCGATTTTCTCCATCAAGGATGAAATCAACATTCCCGTTAAGTTTATCGGCGTCGGCGAACACATCGACGATATGCAGCCGTTTGACGCGAAGATGTTCATTGACGCTTTGATGAAGGAAGAACCGGAAAAGGAAAACGGAGAAAACGAAGAATGACAAATCTTGTTCTGGCCTCCAACAATAAAAAGAAAATTGCCGAGCTTCAAACACTGCTTGGTGGTTTGTCGGAAACACTTATCCATGTGCAGTCGCTGAAGGAAATCGGTTATACCGACGATATCGTCGAGGAGGGTACTTCCTTTGAGGAAAATTCCCTCATCAAAGCCGGAACTCCCGCGAAGCTGGGGTATATCGGTATCGCGGATGACTCCGGTCTGGCCGTCGACGTGCTGGACGGCGCCCCCGGTGTTTATTCCGCTCGCTATTCCGGCGAGGGCGCCACCGACGAGCGCAACCGCGCCAAGCTGCTTCGGGCGCTGGACGGCGTTCCTGCCGAGCAGCGCACCGCGCATTTTATCTGTACCGCTGCGCTTGTTCTTCCGGAAAACAGCGGCTTTACCATACCGGAGGAATGGCAGATCTCCGCTGCTCTGTCGGAGGCCTCAGGCCTTCCGCGGGACCGTGCGATGGTTGTGCGGGGGGAATGTCAGGGCCGCATTCTCACGGAGGAAACCGGAGAGGGTGGCTTCGGCTATGACTGCCTGTTCTATTCGCCGAACTACAACAAAACCTTCGCGGAAATCTCCGGTGAGGAGAAAAACAAAGTTTCCCATCGCGGCCGCGCGATGCGGGAGTTCACCCGCCGGCTGGCCATCCTTTTCAGAAACGAGGGGAGGACGACCTCATGTTAAACAGCAAACAGAGAGCCGCGCTCAAATCCATCGCGTCCCGGACCGATTCCATTTTCCAGATTGGAAAGGGCGGCGTCGGAGAAGCGATGATTCGCTCCATCGGTGATGCGCTGGAAGCACGCGAGCTTGTCAAAATCAGCGTTCTCGACAACTCAGCCGAAACCGCGCGTGGGGCTGCCGAAGCGCTTGCCGCCGCGACCGGCGCAGAGGTTGTCGCGGTCATCGGACGTAAAATCATTCTGTATAAGGTGTCGTCCAAACCGGAAAACCGGAAAATATCCGGCACGCTTTGATCGAGAGGAGCGTCCGATGAATCCTGACAATCGCGCAAAAATCAGAACCGCTCTGTTCGGAGGAACCTTCGCTCCTCCGCACCTTGGTCATATCCACGCCATAAGGTCCCTGCTTGCGTGCGAACGTTGGGACGAAATTCTCGTGATGCCGACGTATCTGCCTCCGCATAAGAGAAAAGCCATGGGAGATACGCCTGCGCTTCGCCTTGAGATGTGCCGCGCGGCTTTCGGCGGCATGG
>JBJFGC010000299.1:0-10706 GCA_051892315.1 Eubacteriales bacterium | reverse complement strand
GGACGTAATCGACGAATTCCCGGGGGTCCGGGTAACGGGCGCTCCACTGGTAGGTGCAGGAGTAGGCGTGGGTCTGCCAGCCGGGCTCGAGACCGAGGATGTCGCAGGGGATGTTATTGTCGCGGAAGTAGTCGGCGGTTTTCTTGATTTGTTCGGAATCCCAGCCGGTGTAGCAGCGATAGAGAACACCGAGCCCCCATTCGGGAACGTCGGGACCGCCGCCCGCGAGCATGTTGTACTGGCTGACGATGTCGGTGATGGTGTCGCCCTCGATGACGTAGACGTCGATGCCCTGCGCGGCGGGAATCCGGACGCTCATGACCGCGCCGGTTTCGTTCCGGACGGCGTAGAGGTCGTCGGTATTGTCGGCCGCCCCGCCGGATGCGACGGTTCCCGCCGCGGAGTTCTTCTGCTTACCGCAGTAGAATTCGGCGTAGCGGGCGGTGTCAAAGTACATGCCGTAGCCCTTGTTGGTAACGAAGAAGGGAACGGGCGCGTGGGATTCGCCGTTGTCCGTCACGGGATCGGCGTTGACGTCCAGACGAATCTTGCGTCCGCGGTGGTCGAACTGCTTGAGCTGGAGACCGAAGCCGAAGATGTGGCAGTCGTCTTCGATGGGAAACTCCACAACGAATCCGTGCGCGGTCTGTTTCCAGGTGAAGTTCGACGCCGGATACCGTACGTCCGTTTCCACATAGGAAAAGCCGTCGCAGAACTTCGACGGAACGAGCGTTTCGGGCGTACCGAAGGTGAATTTTTTCATAAAAACCTCCTTTGAAAAGAAGAGGGATGGTTATTCTGCGTATTTGAAGTCGTTGGTCTTGCTTTCGAGAACCGCGAGGTAGGTCTGGCACTCGGCTTTGGCGTCGGCGAGAGCGAGGTTGCGGTAGTTGCCGCATTCGACGGCAGACGCGCCGAAGACGGGTCCCTCGTAGGCCAGAATCTGCCGGAGGACGTCCTTGGTGACTTCAAGAACCGTTTCGTCGGGGACGTTTCGGGTGAGAAGGTAAAAACCGGTCTGGCAGCCCATCGGTCCGAAGTAGATGACGTTTTCCCGGATGGCGGAATTGCGGATGAAGGTGGCAAACATGTGCTCGACGGTGTGCATGGTACGGTTGTCCATGTAGTCGCCCGCGTTGGGAGTGCGGGTACGCAGGTCGTAGGTGGTGATGTCTCCGTCGCGGCGGGAGACGTAGATGCCGGGGGTGAGTTTGTTGTGGTCAACCGTAAAGCTGGCGATTTTCTGCATCGTAAAAACCTCGGTAGAGCAGGGTAAAATTTCTGACCTCATTATAACAGCAAATCGTGAAATAGTCAAGAAAAGAGAAAAAGTTTCACGGGATTTCTTCGCCGTGCGCCGGAGGCCGTGACGCCCTCAGGCAGGTACGGCCAAAATGCAAAACGCAAGCCAAACCATACCTGGGTCACACGAACGCTGTCTTGCAAAAACGTCCGCTCTCCGGTATAATAGACGCAACGGTACCGGAATTCCTAACAGCGAAGGAGAATCTTATGTCCATCGGAACGATCATCAAAAAACTGCGTCGGGAGCATGATATGACCCAGGAACAGCTTGCCGGCCTGCTGGGACTTACACCCGCGGCTGTTTCAGGCTGGGAATGTGACCGGAATGCCCCGGATATCAGCCAGATTCCTCTCCTATCCAGTATTTTTCACGTGTCCGCGGACGTGCTTCTGGGCATCGACGTCATGGATCAGGACCGCAGAATCGAAGAAATCATTGGAAAAGCCGCAAGCGGTACGTCGAGGGAGGCCGTGGAAATTTACCGTGCCGGTCTGGCGGAATTTCCCGCGTCCTGGCGCCTGATGCTGGGTCTGGCGGACCACCTTGACTACGGAGACGAGCCGAAGACTTACGACGCACGGGTCAGCGAACAGATTGCACTCTACGAAAAAGTACGCGAGGGGACAAGGGATGCGTACTATAAAAACTGGGCGGAAGGACGGCTGTGCGGCATTTATCTTCGGCAGGGAAAACGGGAAGAAGCGATGAAAATCGCCGAAAGCGTCCCGAATCTGCTGTACTCCCGCGCGGAGCTTGACCGGATGCTGGCCCAGGGGATGGAGAAAATCCATGAGATGCATCACAGCATCTGTGCGGAATTTTCCGCACTCTGTGACGACATCTATTTTTACGCCATGCAGCAAGTAAATGGAAAGCCGTTCTTTACGCATGAGCAGGCAATCACGATTCTTGAAAAAATACCGAAGCTTCTTGAAGTTTTTTACGAAAACGGAGACTACCTCGACACCAACTGGATTCTCGCGTGGTCATACACCAGAATGGCGGAGCATTACGCCGGGTCAGGGGACCGTGAGCACACGGCCGCATGTTTGAAAGCCGCGGCAGGCTATGCACGGGCCATGGATGCGTACACGGACGGTCTGCACGGCCCTTACGGTTTTACGGACGTATGGGATTATCCGCAGTTCCCCGCGGAAAAAAGGCATACCTCCATCCTTGCCATGCCGGAACTGGGTTATCCCACGGCGACGCTCTGGTGCGGCGGGGAAGAGGAATCCTACACGGAGCGGTTCCGGAAGGATCTTTCGCACGCCTGCTTTGACTTTGTCAGAGAGGATCTGGCCGGGCTGTGAAGGGAAGAAGCGCTGTATGGATTCGACCTTGCGGAAGCAAAATGAGAGGGCAGGGGAGCTTTTCCAGAAAAAGCTCCCCTGCCCTCTTTCCAATCCGGTCTGCACCGGACTTTGTCCCGGTTCCCCTCAGATTTCCCCATAATCCGGAATGGAGGACGCGCCGCCTTTCCGGCCGGTGCACAGGGCGGCAGCGTGAGCGGCACGATCGGCGGCCTGCTGGATCCGCTGCGGGGTATCAAAGGAATGGCGGAGGTATTCATACAGCATGGTGCCCCAGAAGACATCGCCGGCGCCGGTGGTGTCGATGGTATGGACGCCGCGGTACGGTTCCACGAAGCTGCGGCAGGTCGGGCAGGCGTAATAAGCGCCGTCGGCTCCCATGGTGACGGCAGCGAAGCGGATGCCGCGGTCCAGGAGGGCAGCGGCGCATCGGTCCGGTTCGCGGCAGCCGGTCAGCATTTCCCCTTCCTCCAGGGAAACCTTGATAAAATCCACGCGGTCGAGAACGCTTTTCATATACGCGGGGGCGTCCTGACCGGCCCAGAGAGAGGCGCGGTAGTTGGGGTCATACGAAATCAGCGCGCCGGCCGAACGTGCGGCGTCCAGCGCCGCGTAGGTGGCGGAACGGGCAGGCTCTGCGGTGAGGGAGAGGGAGCCGAAGTGGAAGATTTTCGTCTGTTTCAGCATTTCGTACGGGACTTCGTCCGGCTGCAGGCGGAGGTCAGCCTCGTGCCGGCGGTAGAACGCAAAGTCACGTTCGCCGTCTTCCTTCAGCGAAACGAAAGCGAGCGTTGTGTTGTACTCCGGATCGGAAATCATTCCCCGGCAGTCCACGCCCAGCTCTCCGAAGTATCGGTGCAGGTACTCTCCAAACAGGTCTTCCCCCACCTTCCCGACCAATGCCGCTTTCGCGCCGTACCGCGCCAATACGGCTGCGACGTTCGCTACGGCTCCGCCCGGGTTCTGAATATACTTTGCGTACCCTCGTTCGTCCGCTCCGTCCGGCGAAAAATCAATCAGAATTTCTCCAAGTGCCACAAGGTCATACATTTTTCTCAGGTTCTCCTTATCTCAGGTATGGTAGGAAAATTGTAGCAGAAAACGGCAGGCTTGTCAAGAGGGACGAGGGGAGTACGCCGGGACTCTGTCCAGAACTCCCAGTCCCCCAAAGAAAATTCCCATCCATACTGTTGACAAATCACAAAAGATCCTGTATAATGAAACGTAGTTTCCATCATTTTTATTAGATAAGTGAGGCTGTATGAAAAAGGTTTTTGCTCTGGCGCTGATGCTTTTGGCTGCGGTGCTGCTTGTGTCCTGCGGGACGAAGGAGGAAACGAAGGACGACGGAAACGCGGCGGTTGATACGGAAGTCAGCGTCGACGTGGATGCGATCGTTCGCGGCATCGTCGATCGCTACGGACTGACGACCGGATTTGTCTTCACATCCTCCTCGACGGAACCGGGCGAATATCTGGACGAGGACCTGATCCTCGGCTATTACGGTGACGCCGTCGACGTTCCCGATTTTTCCAAAATTTCCGATTACTGCGTCTACATCGACGAGTCGAACGCCGATGTCTATATTGATGTCGGCCTGTTCCGCATGGCGGACCCCTCCTACGCCAAAACCTTCCTCTCCTACCTGACCGCACGGGTGGACGATAAAATCGCGGAGGCCGATCAGTACCCTACCCGCGACGTACCAACGCTGGAGGCCGCCGTCTTTGAAACGTACGGGGATTACGTTTATTATGTGGTTTCCTATGATGTGAAGGCCATCGCCGCTGAAATCGAAGACGCTCTGGGCAAATAGACCCTCAACGGGAGAAAATCATGGTATTTTCATCGCTGCTGTTCCTGTTCGCTTACCTGCCGGTGACCCTCCTCCTGTATTATCTGATTCCCAATCTCAAATACCGGAACTGGGTGCTGTTTCTCCTCAGTCTGTTGTTCTACGGCTGGGGAGAGCCCGTTTATATCCTCGTCATGCTGGCCTCCATTACGGAGGCCTACGTGCTCGGCTTCTTTATCGCACGTAACCGCGGGACGCATCCCCGGCGGGCCAGAGTCTATCTTGTCCTGTCCCTGGGACTGAATCTGGCCTCCCTGCTGTTCTTCAAATATTGCAACTTCTTTATCGAAAACCTGCGTCTGCTGCCCTTCCTGACCGACGTCCTCGCGCCCATCGAAGGTCTGAAGCTGCCCATCGGCATTTCTTTTTATACCTTCCAGATTATGTCGTATACCATCGACCTCTACCGGGGCCAGACGGACGTCCAGCGCAATTTTGTGGCCTTCGGGACCTACGTGACCCTGTTCCCGCAGCTCATCGCCGGCCCCATCGTCCGCTACCGCGACGTGGACGACCAGCTCACGAGCCGCCGCGAAACCCTCGACCTGTTCGGCAGCGGCGTGCGCCGTTTTACCGCGGGACTGGCCAAAAAGATTGTTCTCGGGGATGCCGCCGCCGCGTATTACGAATACTTCAAGGCCAGCGATGCCTTCGCCGATACCACCGCCGGCGCATGGATGGTCATGATCTGCTACACCATTCATATTTATTATGATTTTTCCGGCTATTCCGATATGGCCATCGGCCTCGGGCGCATGTTCGGCTTTCGGTTTCTGGAAAACTTCAACTATCCCTATATTTCGCAGAGTATTACGGAGTTCTGGCGGCGGTGGCATATGTCGCTCGGAACATGGTTCAAGGAATACGTCTATATCCCGCTCGGCGGCAATCGGGCGGGGAAGTGGAAACAGTACCGGAACATTGCCATTGTCTGGTTCCTGACCGGCTTCTGGCACGGGGCCAACTGGAATTACATTCTCTGGGGCGTCTATTTCGGGGTGATTCTCATGCTGGAAAAAACCTTCCTGCTGAACGCCTTACAAAAGATTCCCGCCGTCTTCCGGCACCTCTACGCTCTGCTTCTCATCGGCTTCGGCTGGATTCTCTTTTCCTTCACGGACGCCGCGGCCGGGCTGAACTGCTTTGCTGCCCTGTTCGGCATCGGGACGAGCGGATTCTGTACGCCCACCCTCGGGTACCAGATTTCCCGCGCCCTGCCTCTGCTTCTCATCGCCGCTGTCGGCGCAACTCCTCTTCCCAAACGAATCTGGGACCGGCTCTGCACCGTTGACTGGACCGGAACGGGCGCCATCCGCGCAGACGGAACCGAGGAACCCATCCGCATGGACCCGACCGCTCTCTCGACGCGGGGACGTGTGTTCGGATGGCTGACCGCCGTGGGGACCGCCCTGCTGTTCGTTGTCTGTACGGCCTATCTGGTGGACTCTACCTTCAGTCCGTTTTTGTACTTTATCTTCTGAGGAGGCTTCTGCGATATGAAAAAAAGCATCAATTTCGCAACTGCGCTCCTTTTTGTCGTTCTGATTTTTGCCTTTGCGGCCGCGTTCGTGCTTCTGCCGGACGGAGAGTTCTCGGAAGAAGAAAACCGCAGTCTGACCACCTTTCCGGAGTTCACGTGGGAGCGGCTGATGGACGGCTCCTTCTCCTCCGATATCAACGAATACTTTGCCGACCAGTTTCCCGCCCGCAATGCCCTCGTCGGCGTCAAGGGTGTCACGGAGACGCTGTTTGGCAAGGGGGAAAACAACGGCGTGCTTCTCGGCAAAGACGGGCAGCTTGCGGTTCGTCTGTTCACGGCCTACAAAAGCCGCCTGGAACGGACCGCCGACATGGACTATTACTACAGGGAAAACGTGGATGTGGCCATCGACGCGCTGAACGCGTGGGCGCGGGAGCAGACCGTTCCGGTGGCGACGCTTCTGCCGCCCCGTTCCGTGGACGTGGCTGCGTCGGCGTTTTCCTACCCGACCGAAATCAGCGACGCGCTTCACGCACAGCTTGCGGAAGGCATCGCGCCGGAGGCCGGTTACATCGACCTTCTTCCGCTGTTCCGCGAGCAATACGACGCGGGCGAATACGTCTATCTGAAAACCGACCATCACTGGACTGCCTACGGCGCATACCTCGCGTATGCGGAGGTGATGAAGGCCTGGGGGATGGAGGAGGAGATTCTCCCGCGGGACGCGTTTGACGTGGAGCAGGTTCCGGATTTTTATGGGACCACCTGGTCCAAGGCCGGCTATAAGTTTGTCGGGCCGGACACGCTGGAGCTTTGGAGTCTCGGCAATGAGGAACAGTTCACAACCACTTGCTGGGTATCCCGCCAGGCGAAAGGGGAAGACGGCCGTCCCGTGACCGTCAAGGAGGCTTCTGCGGCCTTCTCCGGCTGGCTGAACCGGGATTATCTGGCGCGCAAGGACAAATACGCGGCCTTCCTGGACGGGACGCACAACGAGCAGACCGTTTTCGCCAACGATGGCGCCGGCCGCGAACGCCTGCTGGTGGTCAAGGACTCTTTCGCCAACACAATGGTTCCGTTTCTCGCGCAGCACTTTGATCTTGTCATCATCAATCTGGCCGGCCGCCTGTCCAACGTTTCCGACTATAGGGAGGAATACGGCTGCGACCGCGTCCTGATCGTCTACAACTGGGCCAACCTCATCGAAAACAACAACCTCGCTTCGCTGCGATAGGTACGAGAAAAATTCTTACATAAGGACATAGAAAATTATGAAAACTGCATTACGTTGGGCGGCTTTGCTGTTGGTGATGACCTGCTGCGGCACCGGGGCGATGGCCTGCGGAAAAAAGAGCGGGCTGTCCGTGGATCGGGAACAGATTATGGAGCAGCTGGAGAAGTCGGCAGATCTGGCGCAGGAATCCAAAGACGCTGCCGCAGAATCCAGAAAGGTCGCGGCAGCTGAGGCAAGAAACGCGGCGGCCGAAGAAAAGGCGAAACAGGCGGAGCCGGTGCCGGTGGAAACGAAAGCACCGGTGGAGGAGGTTCCGATGGACGACTGGAGCCTGTATTCCGCACCGGCCAAAACGGCGGAGGTGTATGACCCCGCGTCCGCGGAGAACAACGAGCTGAAGGTGTTCGGCGCGTCCAATTCGGACGGAAAGTACCTTGCCGTCTACGGCGAATGCGCGCTCGGCGCGACGGTTTCCATTGAGAATGAGGAGGGCGTGACGTTCACCGTCCAGTCCTTCGGCGGAGCCTTTGCCGCACGGATTCAGAATCCGGACATGACTCCCTCGCTGAAGCTCAGCCAGTCGTACAACGGGCAGACCATCGGCGAGCCCATTACGTGGGAGGGACGCGCCCTTCTGCCGGAATACGGCAAGGACTGGGGCGTCTGGATCGGCGGCGGAAACCAGGGCTTTTTCCACAAGATGATTCCCGACTTTGAGCACACCAACCTCATGGACGAGGCCACGCAAAGCAGCGTGCGGGACCGTTACGCGGGCCGTGTGGAGAAGCTGAAGACGGTCGGGGACGGCTGCGAAATGATTGCGCTGCTCATTCCCTCGGCCATGACGGTGTATCCGGAGCTGGTGCCCGCAGAGGTGGCGGTCCCCGGCGAGGGAGAGAGCCGCTTTGACCAGATGGTGCAGGTTCTGACCGAAGCGGGCGTGAAGGTCATCGACATGCGCGAAATTTTTACCGCGCACAAAAACGATGAGCTTCCGCTGTATTACCGCTACGACAGCCACTGGGCGGACTACGGCGCATACCTTGCTTATGTTGCGCTGTATGACTACATTTCCGACCGCTATCCGGACGCCGCACCGCGCACGTTTGATGAGTTTGACTGGACATGGGGCCGGTACACCGGCGGTGACATGCCGTACTATTTTGACATCGACTACGGCGGACTGGTCTACGAGAAGACTTACGTCCGGACGATGAAGTTTGACGTTCCGGATGCGCTCAAATCTCTGACCCGTTACAAAAAAGCAGACTCCCTGGGCTATTCCTCCTACAGCGACGAGATTGTCAGCGGAGGCAGCTACGACACCGGACGCGAGAATCTTCCGGATATTTACGTCTTCCGGAATTCTTACGGCGCGCATCTGTACGACCTCCTTCTGGAACGCAGCAACCGCGCGACCTTCCATCCCACCTTCTCCTACACCTACAACCTCGCCCAAATCAAAACCGCCGCTCCCGACTACGTTATTTACGTCATGTCCGAGTGGGACTTCCCGAATCTTATCAACAACTGAATTGAAGGTACCGAAAAAGCTTCGCGGGGAGCAGGGGACTTGTCAAAAGGTCCCCTGCTCCCCGTGAAAACTTTTGGTTCGGATGAGCCATCCGGGTGAAGCAAAACCGAATGGAAAGGCGCTTTGGAAAACGCCATGGGGGATTTACTCGCCGCCGACGGTCTTGATGATCTGCTCGATTTTCTTCTGCAGAACCTTGGACTGGCGTTCGTAGGTGGAGATGAGGTCGCGGTTATCGTTGGCGTAGAGGGAGTACATGAAGCCGTCGCGGACGTCGGCACAGAACAGGGTGTCGCCGAGGTCGATGACGCGGTTAGCGAAAATGAGGTCGAGCATCTGGACGCTTTCCTCATCGCGGGAATATTTTCCCTTGAGGGCCTTGTCGTAGTAGGCGGGCGTTACTTCCTTCTTCGCAAGGTAGTTCGTCATTTCGAGAACTGCGCCGACGAGAGAGAAGTCCCGGTTGGTCGCCGGAAGAACCGGAGGCATGTAGTAGCTCACGCGCGCGTGATAGTTCGCCTGCGTTTCGTCGTTCTTCGGGTACGGGATGATGCCGAAGTCCATTTCCATGTCGCGCAGCGCGCTTACCCAGAACAGGGAGCAGTCTATAAACAGAACCTTGCCCTCCTGGAACAGCTCGCACGATGTGGTGGGAACATCCTGACCGAGGTCGCGGTCCGCGCCGTTGTATTTCGCGTGGTTGTCGTAGGTGATGGCGAAAATCTTTTCAAACAGCGACACAAACGCTTCCGTGCCGATGTTGATCTGCGGAACTCCCTCGTCATCCAGCGCGATGGTCTGGAAGCCCGCGCCGATCCAGAAGCTCGGGAGAACCATTTTTGAGTGTGCCGCGTAGCCGTAGGCGTCGTCGCGCGTCCACTGGCCGTCGCCGTTGAGATCCATGGTCGCCGTTTCCATCATCGAGGCCATGGTGTCAATGGTCCAGCTGCCATTGTCCACGAGGTCGTACGGACTGTCCAGATTGTACTGAGGAATCAGATCTTTGTTGAACAGCAGAATGTAGGTGAGGTCGTGCGTCGAAATGCTCAGGTCGCCGATGGCGGCGTAGCGCATGTCGCCGAGAAGCAGCTCGCTGTTGACGCTCTGGTCCCACCATGGCTTGTCCAGGTCAATGTACGGGACGTTCTCGTAGCCGAGGATGTTGCTGCCGGAGAGGAGCGTCACCGCGTCCACGCAGAAGACGTTGGCGACCTGGACTGTGTCGTCGCCCGCCGCAATCAGGGGCGTGAGGCTGCTGGCTGCCGGATAGCCTGTTGTGATGACGTACTGGGAAATCGCCACGTCAAGCGCTTCCTGCGCTTCCTCCATTACGGTGAACTGCGCATCGTTCAGCACCTCACCGGTCAGCTCCTCCATCACGAGGAAGTTGCGCGCGTTCGGGTTGTCGACGACGCCGAACGTGAAGGATGCGCCGCCGAAGGAGAGGTCATCGGGAAGATCGGGACGAACTTCCTCGGTCTCGGTTTCTTCTGCCGGCGCGGCTTCCGTTTCGGCACCAGGGGCGGAAACGTCGGTTCCGTTGTTTCCGTCCGAGGGGTCACTTTCCGCGCACGAGAACATCGCGGCGGCGGAGGAAAGCAGCAGCGCAGTCAGAAGGACGCTTGTCAATTTTTTCTTCATGGGAACAATTCCTTTCGTTGAATTTGGGAAATTCTCTTACATTATAGAATAGATATGTGAACACAGTGTGAATAAATGCAAAAAAACGTTTTTTTTTGAACGTCCATGGAACGCGCAGAAAAAAGAATTTCTGCCCAAAATACAAGAGAAAAAACAAAAAAATCCGAAAAAACTTTTTCAAAAGGTATTGACAAAGCAAAGGCGGTGTGGTATAATAACACCGTCCTTGAGAGAGCGAGTCAAATTCCACAAAGAGTCACAGAAGAGAGGACGATCCGATTGTATAAATTGCTGGTGTGGCTCAATGGCAGAGCAGCTGATTTGTAATCAGCAGGTTGTTGGT
>JBJFGC010000298.1:0-2673 GCA_051892315.1 Eubacteriales bacterium | reverse complement strand
TGAGGGTGGGGGTGCGGGGGAGGGTACTTTTTTCAAAAAGTACCCTCCCCCGCAAAATCACGTGAATTTATTTTTTCAGCGAATTCTGCGGGAGATCGAGCATATCTTCGAGAGAGTTGGTGCAGGCCTTCGTGTTGGCGGAGGCTTCCGCTTCGTCTTTGCCGCAGGCGAGAATGTAGAACTTGATTTTCGGCTCCGTGCCGGACGGACGGGCGACGACCACGCAGCCGTTTTCGGTCTTGTAGTACATGACGTTGGATTTGGGAAGATTGGTGCCGGTGATCTCGCCGGTGACGGTGTTTTTGGAGGTTTCCGCCAGGTAGTCGCGGATGTTGACGACGCGGCTGCCCGCGATGGAGGCCGGCTCGGTTTCGCGGAGCTTGTTCATCAGGCCTGCGATTTTTTCTTTGCCGTCGAGTCCTTCCATGTAGATTTCCGCGGAATTTTCGAGGTAGTAGCCGTACTTTTTGTAGAGCGCGTCAATCGCGTCAATCAGCGTCATGCCGCGCAGGGAATAGAAGGCGGCCATTTCGCAGATGAGCATGGAGGCCACTACGCCGTCCTTGTCACGGGAGTAGGAACCTTTCATATAGCCGTAGCTTTCTTCATAGCCGAGAAGGAAGGTTCCTTCGCCACGGGCTTCGTGCTCGCCGATGACCTCCGCGATGAACTTGAAGCCGGTCAGCACGTTGTAGAGATTTACGTGGTGAACCTCGCAGATACGGGTCGCCATTTCGCTGGTCACGATGGTCTTGACGGCATATGCGTCCGCCGGCATTTTCCCCTGTTCTTCAAGCGCGGTGAAGATATAGTCAAGGAGGAGGGAACCCATCTGGTTGCCTGTGATGCAGCGGAACTCGCCGGACTTATCGCGCGCCATCACGCCGACGCGGTCACAGTCAGGGTCGTTTGCGATAATAAGGTCGGAGTTGAATTCGGAAGCGATCTTGATCCCTTCGGTGAACGCAGCCGGATATTCCGGATTCGGCTTGGCAAGGCCCGGGAAGTTTCCGTCGGGGGTCATCTGGCAGTCGACGGTATGGAGGTGACGGATGCCGATGCGGCGGAGAACCTCCGGGACAATGCGGTAGCCTGCACCGCAGAGGGGAGTATAGACCACGTGCAGGTGGTCAGCCGCGCGTCCGATGACGTCCGGATAAACCTGCTCGCCGATGACCTTTTTCATGAAGACTTCGTCGAAGTCTGCCCCCACCATGGTGATCAGGGATTCATCCGCACGTTCCCGTGCAGGAACACCGCGGAAAAGATCGGTCGCGTAAATATAGGAAGACACATGGTCGGCCATATCCTTGGTCGGCTGTGCACCGTCTTCCCAGTAGAGCTTATAGCCGTTGTAAGCGGACGGGTTATGGGAGGCGGTGATGTTGATTCCGGCGATACAGCCGAAGTAGCGGACGCCGGCCGAAAGCATGGGGGTCGGGCGCAGCTCATCAAACAGATAAACCTTGATCCGGTGTGCCGTCAAGACCTCTGCACAGCGTCTCGCAAACAGAGCGGAGTTGTTTCGGCTGTCGCAGCCAATGATCACACCGCGCGCCTTCGCTTCGTCCCCCAGGGACTCAATCACACGTGCAACCCCTTCGGTTGCCTGCGCAACGGTATAAAGGTTCATCATCGCGCAGCCTGCCCCCATCTTGGAGCGCAGTCCGCCGGTCCCGAATTCCATATATGACCCAAACCGGAACTTGATTTCATCCTCGTCGTCCGCAATCGCCCGAAGTTCTGCTTTACTGTCCTCATCCACGACGTCCGATTCGAGCCATTCGAGATATCTTTTCTTATAGTCTTCCATATTTTTATCCTTTCGGTTGAGTTTTTATCAAGTGAGGTTTTCTGGGAAAGAGACCCAGACTCTCCTCTCGGTCTTCTCCACATCAACTCAGTATATCATAAATCCCCGATACATCATACCTTATGTGAGAAGCTTCCAGAAAGATGTAGAGGGCCTCCAGATTGGCATTGGTGATGTCGAGCTCGAGAGTAAACGCGGGGTGGTCGCCATAGTATTCGGTCGGGGCAGTCGGAGCAGAGGTGATGTTCAGAATGGAAGCGCCGAAGACCTCGCAGGAGGAGAAGAAATCGCCTGCTTTGACGGATTCGGTCAGAACGACCGAGAGAGCCATGTAGCGCCATGCACCGCATAAATCGGGAATCGAACCCGGGAGCGTGCCGAGACGTTTTTTCAGAAGCGCGAAGCGCATGACGGAGTCGTCGTTCATCTCCACATCGGCCTCCAACGCGATTTTTAAGTCGTATTTTGACTGTAACCGGTGAAAGGACAGCAGCGGACCGTCCGCGGAACTGGAAACCGGAAGGATTCCGTAGCCGCAGCGACCGTAGTAAACCTCCTCACAGACTTCCCGGAAGCCCGGAAAGTAGTTCGCCGCTACCCGTTCGAAGACCCGCTCAAAAATCCGGTACGCACGGTCGGAAAACGTGTTCTGCATGTACGCGATTCGCGCTGTGTCCACGGGATTTTCGTCGTCGTCCCCATACACTTCCGTAAAACCGAAATTGCCTGCCCCTGTGAATTCTTCACAGAACCGCGCAAAATCCGGCGATACCGCTTTATGCGGAGTATTGCCAAACTGCGCGCGGTATATTCCGGCGATTTCATCCGGCGTCAGCAGGCCATACTTTCGCTTCGCCTGA
>JBJFGC010000297.1:0-2678 GCA_051892315.1 Eubacteriales bacterium | reverse complement strand
GTATCCGCCAGATTTGCTTCCGCGCTGTCACGTACAGAATAGACCTGTACTGCTACCGGTAATGCCATATTCTTCTCCTCCTGAGGAATGATCAATTCCCATGTGCCGCTGCACACTTTCTTTTATACTATTATAACGTATCAAAGGGTCAAAATCAATACTTTTATTGTGATTTTTGAAAATTTTTTCTGCGGGGAGGCCTCGGAACAAAACTCCGGAACCTCCCCGCAAAGCCCCCCTTGACAAATTCCTACAAATCCACTACAATATAAATGCTTATTCCACCTGTGTCCTTCTGCGTACCGCATAACCGTCGCGAAAAACGTGAGAGAGCGTTTTCCGGCGAATCTCACTTTTACGTCCGCGGTAAACGCGGCGTTCCAGAATGTGCAAAGTGACGGAGACAACACTGCCGTCGATTTCGACCTCACTGCGGCAGGAGTAGCCAATCTGACGCGCGTCCGGATCCGTCACAGAAGCGGCATAGGAGTAAAGAACGCCGGCAGCATAGGTGTAGAAGCCGTTGAGACGTGCGGCAGCCTGAAAATCGGTTTCGTCTCCGGAAAAACACGGGAGTATAATGCTGGCTGTAACCTTGCCCCCGCGTTCCCGGTCGATGGTTCCCTGTGTCACAATGTATTCGTTGTAGTTCATCCTATCTCCCTCTCCTGCTGAAAGGATTTTTCTGAAAGGGGGCGGGAACTCCTCTTTTGTTTGGAGTTCTCCCCATGCAGCTCTATGTCCATTCTTCAACCTCTTGCGGACCGCGTGCGGCCCGAATCCTTTGATGATATCGTCGGTCAGACGCACCTGTTCGGCCCAAACGGCATCCTCCGTAAAATGGTCGGACGCGGCGTCCTGCCGTCCATGATTTTCTTCGGCCCGCCCGGCTGCGGCAAAACCACCGCCGCGGGCGTCATCGCAAAATCCTCCGGAAAAACACTGTATAAGCTCAACGCCACCACGGCTTCCCTCTCCGATATCCGCGACATCGCCCGTGAAACCGACGGCATCCTCGGCATTGGCGGCGTCCTGCTCTATCTTGACGAAATTCAATATTTCAACAAAAAACAGCAGCAGTCCCTGCTCGAATACCTTGAGGACGGCCGAATCACACTGATTGCGTCAACGACGGAAAATCCCTACTATTATATATATGACGCGCTCCTGTCAAGATGCTCCGTTTTTGAATTCAAACCCGTGTCCCCCACCGATATCGCCCGTCGCCTCGAAGCTGTCTGCAGGAAAGTATATCCCACGCTGCGTCTGGACGACGGCATTCTGAACGAGATGGCTTATGCCGCCGGCGGCGACGTCCGGCGTGCGCTGATGATGCTCGAGGTCGCCGCAGGAGCCGCTGATCCGGACGAAGACGGTGTCCCCCATGTCCATTCCGTAAAGGAATTCATTCCCTCCGTCGCGCAGAGCGGCTTCGACCGGGACGGGGACATCCATTACGACCTTCTCTCCGGCCTGCAGAAATCCATCCGCGGTTCCGACCCCGACGCAGCCGTGTTCTACTTAGCCCGTCTGCTCCAGGGCGGCGACCTCATTTCCCCCTGCCGCCGCCTGATGGTCATTGCCAGCGAAGACATCGGCGCTGCCTATCCAATGGCAGCCGTCATCACCCGCGCTTGTGTCGAATCGGCAAAAGAGCTTGGTCTTCCGGAAGCGCGGATTCCTCTCGCCAACGCCGCCGTCATGCTTGCGACCGCTCCGAAATCCAACTCCGCCTACAATGCCATCAACGCGGCAACCGCCGATATCGAGCGCGGCATGGGCGCAGAAATTCCGGCGCACCTGAAAAGTCCGCAGTTCAAGGGCTATCAATACCCACACGATTTTCCAAACCACTGGGTCAGACAGCAGTATCTGCCGGACGATCTTCTCGGGCGGAAATACTACGAATACGGCGAGAACAAAACCGAACAGACCGCCAAAGGATATTGGGATAAAATCAAAAAAGAATCATAAATTCCAAGGAGGTTCTCATGGCAATCGACAAAAGCATTCGTCTCCCCCGTGACTTCCGCGATGAATACCGCCGCAATCTCTTCCTCCGTCTCGCAGGCAGCCTTGTACTTCTCACGCTTTCCGGTGTTCTGTGCACCTTTCTTGATTTTTCCGGAATTCGTTATCCGGCAATGGGTGTGGTCATGGTTCTGGCGTGCGGCTTTGTTCTCGCGTGTCTCCTGTTCCGTTTGCATGCAATCCTATTCAAAAAAAGCTGGAGCGGCGTCATCACAGACATCGAGGCCAAGTACAAGATCAAAACGCGCGAGAAAAAAGTAGGAAAAAAGTTTGTCATCACCCTTACCATCGACTGCGGAAAGCCGGTTCCGATCCAATTCGAGCTGATTCACGAGGATATGCACGGCGTCAACAAATATTATGTCGAAGCCCCCTACAAGGTCGGCGACACGGTGGTCTATCTGCGCGGTATGAAGTACCCGCTGCGGTACGGGGTAGAGGCGGAAGGAAAGTTTGACGTCTGCTTTGTCTGTCCGTACTGCGGCGAAATCAACAAGGCGGAACGGGACCAATGTTACCATTGCGGAAAAACGCTGGTCAAATGAAACCAAAAGCACATTTTTTTGAAATTTCCCGAAAATTTTTTTCAAAATGTTATGGTACAATAGATAAGTAACAGAAATAAAATAGAAAAGACAACTCAAAAA
>JBJFGC010000296.1:0-2686 GCA_051892315.1 Eubacteriales bacterium | reverse complement strand
CATCAGCTCGCGCGGAGCAAATACGGATACAGGGAATACCTGATCACAAAAACAGAAGATCGGGAACCGTTGTTAAACTTCGCTCTGTGGAGAACGGACATCTGCCGGGAGGTGAACCGGAAAAAAGAGGAGATTTCGGCGGCGCTTCAAACGTTGGATTGACATTCCCGAGAGTGTGTGCTATAATACCCAAAACACGAAAAATCGGAGGGAAGCCATGACTTTATCGGACCTCGTCAAACGCACACCGGTGGACAAGGGCTGGTCCGGAGACAAAAAATACTGCGCCGAAACCGCAGACGGAACAAAATATCTGCTGCGGACGTCGGAACCCGGGACCTATGAACAGAAAAAAGCGGAATTTGAAAGGAGGCGGCAGGTCGAATCGCTTGGCGTTTGCATGTGTCGTCCCCTCGCCTTCGGCCGGACCGACGAATTCGTCTACTCCATTCAGACATGGATTGACGGACAGGATGCGGAGGAGGTTCTTCCCTTCCTTTCCGACACCGAGCAGTATGTCTATGGTCTGAAAGCCGGACGGATGCTGAAGAAAATCCATTCCATTCCCGCGCCGTCCGGACAGGAGGACTGGGAGCCCCGCTTCAACCGCAAAATGGACCGCAAAATCCAGGGCTACTACGACTGTCCGCTCCGCTTCGACGGTGCGGAGAACATGATTCGCTATCTCCGGGAAAACCGTTCTCTCCTGCACGGCCGTCCGCAGAGCTTCCAGCACGGCGACTACCATGTCGGGAACATGATGATCGACCGTGATGGGAACCTGACGGTTCTTGACTTCAACCGCTTCGATTACGGTGATCCGTGGGAAGAATTCAACCGCATCGTGTGGTGTGCACAGTGTTCTCCGCGGTTCGCGTCGGGTATGGTCAACGGATATTTCGACGGGGACGTCCCGATGGAATTCTGGCGTCTGCTTGCATTGTACCTATCCAGCAATACGCTGTCGTCCATTTACTGGGCCATTCCCTTCGGACAGAAGGAAATCGACACCATGATGAATCAGGCACGCGAGATCCTGGAATGGTACGACAATATGAAAAATCCCGTTCCAACATGGTATTTCCGAGGGTATTATTTGCAGGAAATCGACGGAATTCTGTACAAATTGAAGGAACCATACCCGCTGGATTTCATCCGGCAGTTCGGGCGGGTATTCAAAATCTTTGACGACCAGGATTCCGGCAACCTCTGCTTTGGTGTGGAGCGGGAAGGAGAACGGTATTTCGTCAAGTTTGCCGGTGCGCCGACGGAGCAGTACGACGGAACTCCCGCAGAGGCTGTCGCGCGCCTGCGGGCGACCGTGCCGGTGTACCGCGCCCTTCGGCACCCGAATCTTGTGGAATTGGTGGACGCGCTGGAGGTCGGCGGCGGTTATGCGGTCGTTTTCCGGTGGGCGGACGGCGACTGCATGGGACGGATGTACCCGGCGGAACATCGGAAAATCATGGCGCTGCCGACGGAGAAAAAACTCGCTCTGTACCGGGATTTACTGGATTTTCTGCGTCATACGGCGGCATCCGGGTACGTTGCGGTGGATTTCTATGACGGAAGTGTGCTGTACGACGCGGACAGCGGAAAAACAACCGTCTGCGATGTTGATCTGTTCCGGAAAATGCCTGCCGTGAACGATATGGGACGGATGTGGGGCAGTGCGCGCTTCCAGGCGCCGGAGGAATACCGGATGGGAGCGGTAATCGATGAGGTGACGAACGTCTATACGGCCGGCGCCATGGCGTTCGCCCTGTTCGGGGAGTACCAACGGACACGGGACGCATGGACGCTGTCGGACGCGGCGTATCAAACAGCGAAACGCGCGGTCCGTGAGGAGCGTTCGGACCGGCCGCCGTCCATGGAGAAATGGATCAGGGAATGGGAGGCGGCATTATGATTGGAGTGAAGTTTTTTGAGGAAGCGGAAGTGGACGATGGTCTGCTGAAATTTGCGGTCATTGCGGCGCGGTACGGAGGATCGTGGATTTTCTGCCGTCACAAGCAGCGTGAGACGTGGGAAATCCCGGGCGGTCATCGGGAACCCGGCGAATCCATCGACGAAACAGCGCGGAGGGAACTGTATGAGGAAACCGGTGCAGCCGACGTTACGCTCCGGCGCGTGACGGTTTACGGTGTCTGCGTGGACGACGCGGTGACCTATGGAATGCTGTACTTCGCGGACGTGCATACGCTCGGAACGCTGCCGCCGGAAATGGAAATCGGCGAAATCATGTTCGCGGATAACCTGCCGGACAAGCTGACCTATTCCCTCATTCAGCCGTCTCTGCAGGAAAAGGCGGAAGAATTTCTGAAAAGAAAATAAATCCTGGGGCGGGTACTTTTTGAAAAGTCCCGCCCCGGATTCTTTTCCAGAAACTTTTCCCTGTTCCAAAGTAAGGTGCAGAGCGTCGGACGGCCGGCCGCATTTGATTTTATGTATTAAATTTTTATGTACTTTTTACTTGACTTTCCATTCTGCCTTTGTTATAATAAAATCGAATCTGGTATTCAATCGATCGTTTTGTTGAAACCAACAATAATTTGACGGAAGGAATTTTATCATCCATGAAAAAGCTCATTACTCTGCTGCTTCTGGCTGCCATGCTCACGGGCAGTTTTGCGGCGTGCAGCGAATCTCCGGACAATACAGACAGTACGTCGGAAAACGTGAGTAC
>JBJFGC010000295.1:0-2692 GCA_051892315.1 Eubacteriales bacterium | reverse complement strand
TCGCCTGATTCCCATGCCGTTCGGGCTGCTGCTGTGCCGCCGGGAGGAAGTAGCGCCCGAAATGGAGGACGCCATGCTCCGTCACCACGGAGAACACGCCTACTGGCACGGCCACTTCTGGGACAACGCGCCCGCGAAACTGCCGGAAAATTTTGTTTACGAAAAGACCAGACGGTGGTTTCCAGCGTTCAATTTCATCAACCGTTTCCGCGGTTCGGCGCGGTACCTCGCGGAATCGGTCGATTGGCTTCTTGCAAACGTCAACCATGACGGTCTGTGGGACTGGGGCAGTCAGGTCAAGGACCCATGGGGGTACTTCGGCTATTTTTCGACCACACGCAATTACAAAATGAACCGTGTGGTCGACTGTACCATGGAAATTCTGACCTTTTTGAAAACCTACATCGACCATAATCCGGAGGTGTGCTCATGACAGAGACTTACAAAAAAGCAGGATCCTTTCTCTATCGCAACGCCCGTCCGCTCGACCTCGCACGCTGGCAGTATCATTTTGAAAACGGAAGCCGTGCAGCGGTTGTGACCGCTCTAAAGAAAAACAAAGCTGGATGCAAATCGCTGGACGCTGCATTCAGCTTTGTTTTATAAAAACACAATAAGGCGCAGTTCAAACGCTTTGCACTTAACCATGCCTTTCTTTCGACGATCATTTTTTGAGAGCGCCCGCGCAGACGATCTTTTGCCTTACTCCCGTACCGCATACAGATTCAGGTCCCACAGAGGGATGCAGGGGACGCGGCGCAGGAAGAGCTTGTGCGTTGGAAGCAGGCGGCGGACGGTTTGGATGAGTGCGTACAGGTCGTCGGTGCGGTGGTAAAGGGAGACTGCGAGATTGGGCCGGCACCGCGCAATGGTTTCCGCGCCGCCGCGCAGCGCGCTTTCCTCGGCCCCCTCCACGTCCAGTTTGATGAGGTCGACGTTCTGGCCTGCGGTCAGGGTGTCAATCGTCCGGCAGGGGATGAGCTGTTCGTTGGCGCGGTGATTCTGGCCGTTTTTTCCGGAACCGCGGCTTCCGGAGGAACGATAGACCGTTTTTCCGTCCTGGTCCGACAGTGCTGCATGTACCGGAAGAACTTCCGCGCGGGTTTCTGCCTGCGCATAGGCCGACAGCCGTACAAAAGTTTTCGGATCCGCTTCCACGGCGAGAATTTTTTCCGGATGAACGCCTTCGATGTAGACTGACGCACTGTCCCCGCGGAACGCGCCGCCGTCCACCATGAAACCAATGTCCTGCCAGCGGAACAGCGCCGCGAGAGAGGCCGTTTCGTCTCCGGTGTCGCGGAGGTATTCCATTTTACCGGTCAGGCGGAAGTTGACGGCGTCGCGGAACAGTGCCTTTGAAACATCGTCCGCAAGCAGCTCCGCTGTTTCCGTAAGAATTTGCTGGTGCGCGCGAAAATAGGGCATATCAAACAGTGCGCCGCCGTACAGAGGAACCTCCGGAATCCGCAGGGTGTGCCGCCGGTTGAGCGATTCGATGAACGCCCGGACGGATGGAAGCGTGGTGCCGAAGGCAAGCAGAACGACAAAGTCGTCCCCGTATTCCGCCGTTACGTCCGCATAGGAGCGTACCGGATAGCCGTGAAAAGTCCGGTTCCGCACAAAGCCGTCGGATGCGAACACGCCGGAGAGGGTCACATGATACTTGTCCAGCGCCGTGAAAATTTTGTCTCCGCCATTTCCTGTGCCGTAAAGGAAAATCGGACGGGTCTGTGAGGCCAGCTCCTCCCAGAGAGAGCCGTTCGCAAAATTCATTCCTGCTCCTTCCCGCGGTTTTCCGGAAAATCCGCGAAGGAGAGAAACCGCATTGCGTTGTTCCAGAGGATGTCCTCCCGCTGACGGTCCGTCAGGTGCAGACGGAAGAAGCGTTCCAGCTCCGTCTTGGTACGGACGATGGGATAGTCGGTGCCGAACATGACCTTGTCGTATCCGAGCCGATGGATGATTTCGTCCGAGCGTTCCGGTGTCATGGCCCACAGCGCCGAGGAGGTGTCGTACCAGACATTTTCGCGTCCCGCGAGCTTTTCCATCGCGTCATCCCAGGCCGTGTAGCCGCCGAGGTGCGCCGCGACGACCACAAGGGAAGGAAACTGCTCCAGCACGTCTACGAGCTTTCCGGCTTCGGAAAAACGGTATTCCGGACGGCTGTCGCCCATGTGCAGGTACAGCGGGAGTCCCTTCGCCTGCAGGATTTCGTAGAGGGGGAGAAGACGGCGGTCGTTGATGTCGACGCCCTGGATATCGGGATGAATTTTCACACCGCACAGACCGAGCGACCGGGCGCGGTTGACTTCTTCCTCAAAATTCGGGAAATCCTGATGCATTCCCGCAAAGCCGTAGGTGCGGAAACCGTGGGAACGGGAGAGATGGACAAGGTCCGCGATGGAGGAGTTGACCTTTTCGACCTGATGGGCGTTGGTTGCGACGGAAAAAAGGAGGTAGCCGCCGACGTTGTTTTCCGCCGCCTGTGCTTCGAGGTCGGCGTAGGTTCCCTTGCCGGAAATCGGCAGGCCGTAAAACTTTCCAAGGTTGACGCAGGCTTTTTCAGCAATTGCCTCCGGATAGGTATGCGTATGAACGTCAAATACTTTGAACATGATTTTATCCCTTGATTTTTCGTAAGAAATGTGGTAAAATGTTGCAAACTGCAAATAGAGTCAGGAGTAAGAAAAAA
>JBJFGC010000294.1:0-2695 GCA_051892315.1 Eubacteriales bacterium | reverse complement strand
TTTAGAAATTATTTTATTTATACTTTTCCTCCAGCATGTCCGCTGCCCGTATAACGTCGCCCGCACCCATGACGAGAATCATGTCACCCTCACCGGAAATGGCGTCCACGTATTCCGCAGCTTCCTCCGGTAGGGCAAAAACACGGCATTTTTTCCCTGCGCCCGCGATTTTTTCCGCGAGCTGGGCAGATGACACGCCGTAGATGTTGGTTTCGCGGGCGGGGTAAATGTCGCAAAGTACGATTTCATTGGCGCCGCAGCGAGAGAAGACCGCTGCAAAATCATCGAAAAGCTCCGCAGTACGGGAGAACGTATGGGGCTGGAAAATCAGATTCAGCTTGCGCGGGCAGATTTTGCGCGCGCCGCGGAGGGTCGCTTCAATTTCCGTCGGATGGTGCGCGTAGTCCGTATAGAGGACGGCGCCGCGTCCGGTGACCGTGATCTTTTCCATGCGGCGGCAGATTCCCTCGTAAGCGGAGAGACCCTCTGCTGCCGTCTGCGCAGGAATTCCGAGATACCGCGCCGCTGCAAAGGCCGCCAGTGCGTCCGCAATGTTATGCTCACCCGGAATTTTCAGTGCGACGTGTGCGGCCCTTTCGCCCTTTTCAAGAAGATCGAACACCGGATAACCGCCGCATTCGCCTTCGTTGACGGAGGAATAATCCGCTTCCGAATGGTTCCGGCCAAACGTTATGAGATGACCGTTGTAGCCGTCCGCTGCCTTTCGGCAGTTTTCGTCGTTCCAGTTGAGAATGGCGCAGCCGTTTTCCCCGGTGAGACCGATGAATTTCTGATAAGATCCGATCATTTGCTCGATGGAGTGAAAGTAGTCAAGGTGATCCATTTCCACATTCAGCACGATGGCCGCAGACGGATTGAAATCGAGAAACGAGTCCATATATTCGCATGCCTCGAAGACAAAATGCTCACGTCCGCCAATGCGGTCCACGGTTCCTGTTTCCTTCATGGCGGCTCCGTTGAAGACAGTAGGGTCTGCGCCGGCATAACTCAGGATGCGGGCGAGCATTCCGGTGGTGGTGCTTTTGCCGTGGGTGCCGGAGACACCGACACGGTTCCGGAAGCCGGTCATGAGATAGCCGAGAAAATCCGCTCGGGAAACGCGCGGGATGCCGTGTTCGCCGGCGTAAACGTACTCCGGATTGTCCTCCGGCATAGCGACCGTATAGACCAGCAGGTCGCAGTCCGCAAGATGAGCGGCATCTGCTTCGTAATAGACAGAAATCCCCATCGATTCCAGCTTGTGTGTGATATCGCTCGGACTGCGGTCGTATCCGGAGACGCGATGTCCCATGAGATGGGTGATGTGCGCGAGGGAATTCATGCTGATTCCGCCGATTCCGTCAAAAAAGATATGTTTGGGTCCGTTCAGCAGACCGTTTATGTAATCTGCCCCGAAATGTGTATTGGATAAAGCCATAAAAACTGATTCCTTCAAGCTTTGAAATGGTTTCTGTATTCACATTTATTATAGCATATTTTTGAAAAAAAGATACATTCATTTTAAAAAATATTTATGAAACCCTTGAATTATTTTCATAATGTGCGCGTATAATTAGAATCAGCCAAAGACCAAATGAAAAGGGGACAGAAAATGGTTATCACTGATATTAAAGTAAGAAAGTTATTTGACGAAGGCCCGATGAAGGCTATTGTGTCCGTCACGTTCGACGAGCAGCTCGCTCTCCACGACATCAAGGTGATCAGCGTGCGCGACAAAAACTTCATTGTGATGCCAAGCCGCAAAAACCCTGACGGAACCTATCGTGACATTGTTCATCCGATCAACGCAGAGTTCCGCGGCAAACTCGAAGCGGAAGTGATCCGAGCTTACGAAGAAGAGCTCGCACGTGCCGCAGCCGAACGCGAAACCGAGCTTCTTGAGGAAGCCGAATCCGAAACCGCAAACGTATAAAGGTAATTTTGCCTGGGGTGCTTTGAAAAAGCGCCTCAGGTTTTTTGTTTGCCGGAGAAAATTTCTTTGGAAAATGCACAGAAAAACCTCCGGTTTTGCCCAAAAACGGGGTTGACTTTTTCCCGAAGAACGTATAGAATAATAGAAATCATTGATCTGCTGCAAACAGCAGAACGGGAGGTAAATATGGCATATAAAAAACTTGGGATGATAGGATTCGGCGGAATGGCCGGAGGGTATCATTTTGAGACTGTGAAACGGGAGGATATTCCGTTTGAAACGGTCGCTGTTTATGACATCGACCCTGCACGGCGGGCGGATGCTGTGAAAAAGGGTGTTGATGCCTATGACCGTCTGGAGGATTTTCTGAAGCGTGAGGGCGGCTATGACCTTATCCTTGTCGCTACGCCGAATAATTACCATTGTGAAATGGCGTGCCGTGCCATGGAGGCAGGCTATAACGTCATGTCCGAAAAGCCGGTGGCCATGTCCAGCGTGGAACTGCAGCGCATGATCGACACTTCGGAACGCTGCGGCAGGCTGTTCACCGTCCACCAGAACCGCCGCTGGGACTCGGACTTTGTCATGATCAAACAGGCGCTCGCGGAAGGCTGCGTCGGCAAACCGTACATGATTGAGTCCCGTATCCATTCCGCAAACGGTTCCGGGGATATGTACAACTGGCGCGGCATGAAGGACCATGGCGGCGGAATGCTCCTCGACTGGGGTGTCCATATGCTCGACCAGCTCCTCTGGCTCATC
>JBJFGC010000293.1:0-2698 GCA_051892315.1 Eubacteriales bacterium | reverse complement strand
AGGCTTCCAACATCGGTCAGGTTGCACAGTTCGCTGCCGCAGGTAAGGCAATCGGCAAGAAGAACCTCGCTGAAATCGCAATGTCCTACGGTTATGTATACGTTGCACAGGTGGCAATGGGTGCGGATATGAACCAGCTCCTCAAGGCTCTCACCGAAGCAGAAGCATACCACGGACCTTCCATCATCATCGGCTATGCTCCTTGCGAAATGCACGGCATCAAGGGTACGATGGCAAACTGCCAGCTTGAAATGAAGAAGGCAGTTGACGCAGGTTACTGGCAGATGTTCCGGTACAACCCGGCTCTCAAGGCAGAAGGCAAGAATCCCTTCATCCTCGACAGCAAGGAACCCACCGGCAGCTACATCGACTTCATCAAGAGTGAAAACCGTTACAGCCGTCTGGCTCAGACCAATCCTGAACGTGCGGAAAAGCTGTTTGCTGAAGCAGAAGCGAATGCAAAAGCTAAGTACGAACGTCTCACCAAGATGGGTAAGCTGTACGAATAAGCTGTACGAAGAATGGATAAATGCGGGGGAAACTTTTGTGAACAAAAGCTTTCCCCCGCACCCCCTTCAAAAAACTTTAAACGGAAGGAATCGACAAAGTTTGTGCATGATTTGCACGACATCCTGCTCTTATTCTTCGTTTGATAGTTTTTGAGGTGGGGTTCGGTTCCGTCGAACTCACGTTTTACTAAAAAAATGACCGTTTGGTATCATCATCAAACGGTCATTTTTGTTATTCAAATTTGCTCCGGTTTTCATGGAAAAGCTGATAGTACAGCTTCATGTTTTCCAGCTCATACCACGGTTTCGTCTCCACCGGAATGCTGTCGAGGTCGTAAATCAGCGCGCCATGGAGCGACATGACAAACGGTGAGTGTGTGGAAATGACGAACTGGCAATGATAGAAGCGGGCGCAGTCCTGGATGAGCTGAATCAGCTGCAGCTGATACTTCGGCGAGAGACTGTTTTCCGGCTCGTCGAGGAGGTACAGACGGTCGTCACGGAGATGCTCACGGAAAAAATTCAGCGCATATTCGCCGTTGGAGTCCGGTGTGCGGAGGGTGCCGGCATAATGATTCACATACTGCGACATACTTTTGCGGCGGGTGTCTATCTGGCGGACCAGTTCGTCATATTCCTCAAGAACATCATTGAAAGGATGATACGGAACACCCTGCGCGTCAAGATACTCGGCAGCCCGTTCCTCCTGTCGATAGCGGGTATCTTCGTTCTCTACGCGACGGTCGATGATCCCATAGAAAACGTCGTCGCTTGTGAAAATCGCGCTTCCGTTCGGGACGCTGTTTTTCGGACGTCCGCCGGTCGCTTCGTGAGAACACATCCGTTTGACGTATTCGGTAAAGTAGGTGCTGCGGTTGAACGGTGTGATGCGCGGAAGGCCGAGAGACTCGGCGATGAGGTTAAGGAGGGTGGTTTTTCCGCTGCCGTTTCCGCCATAAAAAATGGTGATTTCAGAGAACTCCACCTGCGTCAGCTTTTTGAATGGAAAAATGCCATAGGGGTATGCATGCGGATGGGGATTCCCCTTCGCCCAGTATTTTTCGGCATGATCCTCTTCCTGCGCAAGCGTCGGGAGCTTGAATTTGTGGAGGTAGATCATGATTCCGATCTGAAATTGTTGCAGTCGACAACCCGATAGGGACCGTCCTGCTTTTCAAGTTTGACGTAATCGCAGTTTTCGAGATGCATGGTATACTTGCCGGTTGTGATTATTTTATTGTTTCGTATGGTGAGTCCCGACGTGTTGCGCACGAAAATCCCGGGTTTGCCGTTCTTGCATTCGATGACGTTATTTTCGATGGTGATGTTATAAATGCTGCATCCCTCCGCTGCGTCGGCGTCCGCTTTGACGACAATACCGCCCGCTTCGCCCCATGTTTCCGCACAGTTGACGATGTGGTTGCCGCGAATGACGATGTTGGCCGGACAAACGCCTTCGTACCACCAGGCTTCTGCGGCGGCGACGATAGCGGGGCCCATGATCTCGCGGAAAGTATTGTTCTCCACCAATGCGCTGCGGTTTTTGAGAAGGATGCTGCGCGCGAAATGGCGGGAGGCGTTACAATTCACAATCTCAACGTGCGGGAGACGGGTAATGTCGGAGACGACGAAGTCTTCGGTATTCTCAGGCAGCGGATGGTCAAGAGTGACTTCACACATCCACTTTTCAGGCATCGGTACGCAATCACAGACGGTATAGTGATCGATGGTCTGGAGCGTTTTCCGGTTCGTGAGTTCGAGGGTATCGCCGATATCGGGATAGTCGAGGGTCTGAGCGTGGGTGCCGTCGGGGGTCTTTTCCTGAATGCAATAGGTATTCCCTTCTCCGCGGCTGACAATCGCCTGATAATAGCTGTGGATGTTGGTGAAATCATCCCCCTGCCCTTCAAAGGTACAGTTTTCGAAGCGGAGAAGACCCTTCATGGAGGTGAAATGGGTGGCGTCGGTGTTTGTGGACCAATGATGTCCCTCCGAAGGAACCACGGAAAGGTCACGCAGCACGACATCCTCGCTCCGGTTGCCAACAATGCCCATTCCGGGCTGGCTGTGGATGGTGGTTCCGATGAGGCGGATGTTCCGTGCATTCTCAATCAGAATGGCCGGACGCGCATGGAAGGTATGGACGGTATAGAACAGGACACCTTCACGGAAAGCATCCTCACTGCCGG
>JBJFGC010000292.1:0-2699 GCA_051892315.1 Eubacteriales bacterium | reverse complement strand
CCCCTGTGCCCGACCTGTCATATATATTTTTTGCGGCGGCGGGCAGAGCATTATCTCCCGATGCGCTCCGCCTGCCGCCGCGATGCGAGCTATACCAGGCTTGTTTTTTTGAGGACGATATTGCCTAATGCGCCGAGCCCAAACGCAAACAGGGCGCCGCCCGCAAGACACAGAAGGACGTTCATGACGCCCGAGTCGAGAGGAGTGACCGACGGGACCATCATAAAAAGCAGCATTCCGGCGGCAAGAGAGCCTCCGAGCGCCAGCCACGCTCTCTGCTTTGCCGCCACGCTGACGAGCACAAAAATGGAAACGAACACAAACATGAGAAAGAGCTTTGCCGTCATGCACATGAAGAGATTTCCGGCAGTCAGCGTCCCAAGGGCGAATGAAAGACCGGAAACTTTGCCGCCGATTATTGCGCCGGCAAAGTAAGCGGCAAGCATCAGCGCTCCGCAGAAAAAGCCCGCAATGGTTTTGGAAACCAGATACTCGCCTTTTTTGGCCCTGACGGCAAAAAGATTTTTTGCGTATCCGCTCCGGAAATCCTCCGAAATGAAAAAACAGATAAAAACGGCCACGCCCATAAACACCATATTTATGTTGCACATCGCAAAAACACCCGCGCCGCCCATGGCCTCCCCGTCTTCGGCCGGCAGGGTTCCGATGGACTGCCAGGCGTTTTCGGGGCCCTGCATAACGGTTTCCTCTCCCGTCTGCGGATCGACCGACACGCTGCCGTCCATCATGGTCATCATGACCGTCATAAGAATCGGAACGACAAGGGCGCAGGCGACAAGAATGTAAAACAGCTTCGACCGGAACATTCTTCGGAAATCCACCTTCAGCATGCTTTTCAGCCTCTCTCCGAAGCTGATCTTTTCAAATTTTACCGCGCCTTCCACGATCATCTTCCTCCCTTCATCAGGTCGATATAGTATTCCTCAAGACCTATCCTGTCGTTCCTGAGCTCTGTGACGCAAATGCCGTTTTCATAGAGATAGGAAGCGATTTTTTCCGGGGCCTCCATGTCGTAGACCCGAATGTACCCCGCCTCGTCCTCTTCCACCCGGGAATACCGGCAGCCGAGGAGCATTTTCGTCCTGTTCATATCCCCGCTTTGCAGAGCGGCATATGTGGGACAGCTTGCGTCAAGCTCTCCGGCGGTCATTTCACAGATCATTTTTCCGTGACGGATGATGCCGTAGTGCGTAGCGACCTTCTGCAGTTCTCCCAAAAGGTGGGAAGATACCACGATGCTGCGTTTTCCGTCCCTGACGATATCGGTCAGCACTTCGCGCATGATCCTCATGCCGTCGGCGTCAAGACCGTTCAGAGGCTCGTCCAGCACCAAGAGTGTGGGATTTCCGAGCAGCGCCATGGCAATGCCGACCCTCTGCTTCATGCCGAGCGAACAGTTTTTGAACTTGTTCCCCGCTGCGCCCTCCATTCTGACCGCTTTCAGAACCTTAGTTACCTCTTTTTCCCCGTCCGGAACACGCAGGTTCGCCGCCTGAATCATCATGTTGTTCCAAACGGAGAGTCCGGGAAAACAGCTGGGCGCTTCGCTCAGCACGCCGACCCTTGCCCTTACCGCTTCGTCGGTAAAATCCCTGCCGTAAAGCTTTATGGAGCCGCCGCTTGCAGGAATAAGTCCGCAGATCATTTTTTCAGTTGTAGACTTTCCTGAACCGTTTTCGCCTATAAATCCGTAGATTGCGCCCATCGGGACCGTCATATCAAGTCCGCAGACAGCCTGTTTTGAACCGAAGTTTTTAGAAAGATTTCTGATTTCGACTGCATTCATCTGCTTTCCGCCTCCTTAATATACGTCGCTCTTTGACAGAATCCGCGTGCCGAGCACATTGTAAACGACCGTCCACGCCGCAGATACCGCGATGCAAACGAGCAGCGTTCCGACACCGCTGACCAGGCAGGCGTTGACCGACGAGCCGTAAAGGAAGACGTTAAGGAAAGCCGCCGGGAGCGACAGTTTTTCCACAACGTCCGCCGCGCCGATGATGAGTATGCCCGTGCCGAAGAAAAAGCTGGAGACAATGGAAACGCCGAAATATTTTCTGAAAATAATGTTGAGAAATGTGTAAAGGCTTGCCCAGCCGAGGCTCATGACCATTTTCCCGAGGATGGCGAGGATCAGCGAGCCCGCATTGACGGAGGTGTCATATCCGGCAAGCAGTCCTCCCGCCACGCCGCCGACAAGATATGTGACGCACATACAGGCCATGGCAAAAGCGCAGACGATGCTCTTGGACATCATATAGTCCTGCTTCTTCGCATGGGTTGTGAAGAGCTGCTTTACGTAGCCGCTTTTGTAGTCGTGTCCGATGAAGACGGAAACCATAATCCCGCCGAAGATGAACACCATGTTCATATTGGCGTAATCGGCGATGCTGTTAACGACATAGAGCGGCTCCGCCGCGGCGATGATCTGCCACACATTGGAGTAGAGCGGCTCCGCCGCACTTTCTTCCGGCCCGGCCATCATTGTCATGGCCGATACCATGGCCGGGATGATCGCGGCGATTATGAGAAAAATGTAAAACATCGGCGTATGGAACAGGCGGTAAAAGTCCACGCCGAGCATTCCCTTCAGCCTTTTTGAAAAGCTCGGGGTTTCAAATTTCAGTTCCCGTTTTGCTTCCATTTTACTGTACCTCCCTGTTTTGCGAAGGGGAATG
>JBJFGC010000291.1:0-10883 GCA_051892315.1 Eubacteriales bacterium | reverse complement strand
TTGGAGGTCCTTAGGAACCTTTCCTCAAAAGGTTCCTAAGCGGGGTCTGGGGCAGAGCCCCAGCGAAAAAGCTTCAGAAAACGAAAAGTAAACAAATATTTACAATTATTTTTTGTACAGACCTTGTATCTGCACTTGTTTTCCTGTATAATAGTATAGTAGATAACCATGCTCAGCACGTATTTTAATGCAACGGAGATTGAAAAAGATGAAAAAAACCTATCGCGTGAGAAATCATAAAAAGTTGGTTCATGAATATACACCCGTGGGGAACTGCGCCGAATTTCTGGACGTGCTTGCGGCACACGGCGACCGAACCATGTTTGTGTGGAAGGAAAAGGGCGAGAACCGCGAGATTACCTACGCGGAAACCGTGGAAAACGTCCGCAGCTTTGCCGCAGGACTGATTGAAACCTTCGGCCCGGACGCACACCGTACCATCGGCATTCTTGGGGAAACTTCCCCCTATTGGGTCATCGCGTACCTTGCGGCTATGGCTTCCGGCAACGTCGCGCTTCCGCTTGATAAGGAGCTTGCACATGAGGAGCTTGCGAAATTCCTCGATGCAGCGGACGCGGCAGCCGTCGTTTATTCGCCAACCTTCAACGACGCCTTTGCGGAAATCGCTGCCGACCACCGTACCCTTTCGTACCTCATCCCCATGGAGCCTTCCGGCGAGCCTTCTCCTTCGGAACGCGTCACCATTCTTTCCTTCGACCAGATGCTTCTCCGCGGCCGCGAGAGCAGCCGTACGTTCGTTGCCGACAGCGACTGCGAACGCCTCTCCGAAATCCTGTTTACCTCCGGCACTACCGGATCCTCCAAGTGTGTCATGCTCTGCCAGCGGAACATCTTCTCCGTTGTCACTGCCGCCTGCGAGTCCGTCTGCTTCAATAAGGACGACGTCATCGTTTCGGTCCTCCCCCTGCACCATCCCTACGAGCTGGCCTGCACCATGCTCGCCGCCACCGACTTCGGCGCGAAAATCTGCATCAACGATTCCCTCCGCCACGTCCTCAAAAACTTCAAGGAATACCAGCCTACGGGCCTGATCCTTGTCCCGCTGTTCGTCTCCACCATGTACAAAAAGATTCAGACCGAGGCGCACCGCTCCGGCAAGGACAAAATCCTCGCCGTGGGAACCAAAATTGCCCACTTCCTGAGTCTTGCCGGCATCGACATGAGCGATAAGCTGTTCGGGGACGTCCGCGAGGCGTTCGGCGGCCGGCTGGAGAAAATCATCTGCGGCGGCGCGGCGCTGAATCCGGAAATGATTGAAATTTTTGAGGCGTTCGGCATATCGATTTACGAGGGCTACGGCATCACGGAATGCGCACCGCTGGTCGCTGTCACACCGTATTACCGCCGCAAGCCCGGCTCCGTCGGTCCCGCTGTGTCGTGCTGCAAGGTCCGCATCGAGGGGACCCAGACCAACGAAAAGGGCTATCTCACCGGCGAAATCCAGGTGCAGGGCGAAAACGTCATGCTCGGCTACATGAACAACGATGCGGCCAACGAGGCGGCGTTCACGGACGACGGCTGGTTCCGGACCGGCGACATCGGCTACATGGATGACGATGGCTACGTCTACATCACCGGACGCCAGAAGTCCGTCATCGTGCTGGACAACGGCAAAAACGTCTTCCCGGAGGAAATCGAGGAGTACCTCGAGGGCATCGATGCCATCGCTGAGTCGGTCGTTGTCGGCCGCACCGAGGAGGACTCCGGTGAAACCCGCCTCGTTGCCGTCATCTTCCCCGCCTACGAAAAGTATCCCGAGATGGACGAAAATACCATCCGCTCCGAAATCCAGAAGTCCATCGCCGCTCTCAATAAAAAACTTCCCTCTTTCAAGCAAATCCATAAGCTCGAATTCCGCAAAACCGAATTCGAGAAAACAACCACCAAAAAGATCAAGAGACATCTTGTGAAATAACGCGTGTGCGGGGGAAAGCTTTTTTGGGAAACGTTTCCCCCGCCAATCCCGTCGAATGCATATTTTTACAAAATAAGAATTGAAAATGGAGGGAAAAGCAATGGCAGCAGAGAAAATCGTAAACGGGAAGCGATACGTTCTCACGTTTGAGGACACGTTTGAAGGCAGCGCGCTGGACACGGCGAAGTGGTCGCTGTGCCCCGAGACGCGGCGGCAGGACATCGGCGGACGCTGGCGCGACGACCTGACGGAGGTGCGGGACGGAAATCTGATTCTGTGGGCGAAGCTCGACGAGGACGGGACGCCGGTGTCCGGTGCCATCCGGTCCATGGGAAAATTCGAGCAGGCGTACGGGTATTTTGAGTGCCGGATGAAGATGCACCGGACGACGGGCTTCTGGGGCGCGTTCTGGATGATGTGCGGCCAGGTCGGAAAAGTGGACGGTTCGGCGGTCTCCGGTGTGGAGATTGACATCATTGAGTCCGGCGAGCGTGCGCGGGGCGGAGTGAACCACGCGCTTCACTGGGACGGCTACGGAGACGCGCACAAGTCGGTCTCGAAGGTGATTCACGCGCCGGAGCTGTACGAGGGCTGGCACACGTACGCGCTGCAGTGGACGGCGGACGAATATGTTTTCTACATTGATGATACAGAGACGTGGCGCACGTCGGAGCCGGGCATTTGTGTGAAGCCGGGGTACCTGAAGCTGACGACGGAGTTTGGTTCCTGGGCGGCGCCGATTGTAAAGGAGGAGCTGCCGGACTGTGTACGGGCCGACTGGGTGCGCGTTTACCGCGAGGCGTAAGTGCGTAAGCGCAGCGCGGGTCAGACGATCATGGCCTCAATGACGCGGATGACGCGCTGAATATCCTCCTGGGAAGCGTTTCGGGTGAGTGACAGCAGATTCACAAGCTCGGGACGCTTTTTCAGCTGCTCGATGCACCGGTCCAGCTCGGTGGGAACGCTTCCTTCGTCTTCCTCCCGCCCGAGCAGATAATCGACCGACACGCCGAACGTATCCGCGATCCGTCCGAGCATTTCCGCGTCCGGTGTCCGCTTCCCGCTCTCCCAGTTTCCGACCGCCCCCAGCGATACGCCCAGCCTTCGCGCAGCCTCCTGCTGCGTAATTCCTTCCCTTTTTCGGATCTCTTTCAATTTTTCACGGAACATAGGGGTTTCTCCTCTGTTTTTTTTGTGAGTTGGAGGGGATTCGCGGGGGAAACTTTTGTGAACAAAAGCTTTCCCCCGCACCCCCTTCAAAAAACTTTAAAAGGAATGAGAAAACAAGGTTTGTGCAGATTTTCGGTGGATTTGCACTGCACTTTATTTCTGTTTCTTTTTTGAAAGTTTTTGGGGTGGGGTCTGGGGAGGGGCTTTTTTTAAAAAGCCCTCCCCGGCGAACTCCCCCTTCATTATATCACATTCTGTGAGGAATTTCAACGGGCTGCGCGGGGTTTGGAGGAGATTCCCGGGGGGAGGTTCCGTGGAGTGTCTCCCGGCGCATCCTCCCCGGAAAAAAGCCCGATAAATCTCTTGCAAAAGGGGAATTGCCGTGTTATAATAAACGTGAGTTCGACGGAGAGGGCTTTCCCGAAAAAGCCCTCTCCCGCGTAGTTATGCTGCGCACAACTACGCCTCTCCTCAAAAACTTTCAAATAAATAAAAGAACAAGGTGCAGTGCAAATCCACCGAAAAATTTGCACAAACTTTGCCGCTTCATCCATTTTTGAAGTTTTTTGAAGGGGGTGCGGGGGAAAGCTTTTGTTCACAAAAGTTTCCCCCGCGAATCCCATCGAACTCACGTTAATATAATATTGCAGCGTAAGTTCGATTTTCAAAAAACTTCGTTGAAAAGTTTCTCCCCGTCGAACTCACGTTTATTGTCGTATATTTTTATCGAAGAAGCGGAGGGGAAACGTGGAAAGAAGTAAGGTGCAGAGATTGCTTGGGGTGATGATGCCCTTCGTGATCATGGTTATTTTTCAGCGGTTGGCAGGCCTGCTGGTGAGTGAGCTGCCGCTTCCGGAGCCGATGGGAAGCCTGCTGGCGTTTTTGTGTGCGTCAGCGGCCGGAATCTTCTTCCTGCGGATCAGCTGCGGAAGAAACGCACTGTGCCTGTCCCGCCCATCGGACGCCCCGCCCGATTCCGATGGAGAAGAGGACGACGCGCATATCCCGCCCTTTCCGGCGCGGGACACGATCCTGGGGCAGACGCTGTATGCCCTCACCTGCCTGGCCGGCCTGATTGTCGTGATGTACCTCGTGACCGCCATGGCCGACGCTGAAACGGCGGAGGTTCCGGAGGAAGGCTGGCTTGCCGTGGAGTTTGTGTCGCTTGTGCTGCTGCACCCGTTGGTGGAGGAATACGTGTTCCGGTGGGTCTGCTACCGTGAACTGCGGCCGATGCAGCCGATTTTCGCCGGCCTTGCCCAGGCGGTCATGTTCGCCATCGTCCACAGCACCGTCGGCGGCATGATTTACGCTATTTTTGCGGGGATTCTGCTGGCGCTCATTCTGGAATATTCCGGTTCCCTCGCGGCGCCCACCGCGGCGCATATGCTGGTGAACCTCCGCTCCTTCGTTTTCCTGACATGGCTTGCGGACGGCGCGGCGGAAAACGCCGCGCGGATTCGGACCGCGGTCGACTTTGCTCTGGTCTCCGTGGGGTTTGCGGCTTTTCTGATTCTTCTGATCCGCCGCGGTTTGCGCGATATCGCAGATCTGCCGGAGGCGGACTCCGGTATCGTCGGCGCGGACGCCTCAAAGGAGGATGACGATGACGGAAACTGACCTTCTCCGCCGTACGCGGGAGCGGGACGAAATTCTCGCGCGCTATTCGGCTCCCCCGGACCCGGGCAGCGATGCGGATGTCTATTATATGCGCGCGGCGCTGGAGCTTGCGGCCATGGCGGCGCGCTGCGGCGACGTTCCGGTCGGCTGCGTCATTGTGCGGGACGGCTGTGTCCTTGCCGGCGACGGCAACGGCCGCGAGGCCTTCGGCGACGCCTCCTACCATGCGGAAACGGCGGCCATCCGCGAAGCATGCCGTCGTCTCGGCGGCTGGCGTCTGACGCGCTGCTCGCTCTATGTCACGCTCGAGCCTTGTCCCATGTGTGCCGGCGCCATCTGGTGTGCCCGCGTTCCGCGTGTCATCGTTGGCGCGAAGGACCCAAAGGCGGGCGCCGTCGGCTCCGTCCTGAACGTAAACTCCTATCCCCTCAATCACAAATTCTCCGTAACCTTCGGCATCCTCGAGGGCGAGTGCCGCGGCATTTTATCCGAATTCTTTCGCGGGCGGAGGAAAATCGGGGGCTGATGCGGGGGATTTTTTCTGGAGCAGAACCCGGGAGAGACCATCCCGTACCACACCACTTCCTACAAAGGATTACCATGATACTACAGAAAGAGAAAACTTTGTTCGTCTCCGACCTGGACGGAACGCTGCTCACCCCGGAAGCGACCCTGGCGGACGGGGACGCCGCGCGGCTGAACGCACTCGGAAGGCGCGGGGTACGGATCACGTACGCAACCGCCCGGACCGTCGAGTCGGCCGGAAAGATCCTTGGAGAGATCGCGTTTGGACCGGATTCGCCGCCGGTGTCGCTTATGAACGGCGTGCTGTGCCGCGATATGGCCGCCGGACGGTACGTTGACCGCGCGTGCTTTTCGGCAGAGTGCGCCAGAGAAATTCTGCACGGGATGACCGAGGCAGGCGCCGACCCGTTCGTCTATACCCTCATCGGGGGCGAACGCCTTATGACCCATTACCGCACCATCCGCAGCCCTGCCATGCAGCACTTTATGGAGGAGCGGAAAACGCGGTACGGGAAACCCTTCCGGAAGATCGATTCCCTTGCCGATGTCGAGGGGGACGTCATCTATTTCTGCCTCGTCGGAAGCGAGAGCGACGTCCGGTGCGCGTCCCGCGCAACCGACCATGTGACCGGGATCCGCAGAGCCTGCTACCGCGATACCTATGCCCCCGATACGTGGTACCTCGAGCTGTTCGACCAGAACGCGTCCAAAAAACACGCCGTCGAGTTCCTGCGCGCCTGGACCGGCGCGTCGTATGTCGTCTGCTTTGGCGATAACCAGAACGATCTGCCCATGTTCGAGGCCGCCGACTTCGCCGTCGCGGCGCCGAACGCCGTGCCGGAGCTCAAGGCCGCCGCGGACGACGTCGCCCGGGACGGCGTGACCGCCTACATCGAGGCTTTCGCGGAGAAACAGGGATGGTAAAATGATAAAAAACTTCAAGTTTCATCAGAGCGCACCGTGGCTCGGCATGGGGCCGCAGGTGAATACGGAATTCTGCGCCGACGCCCATGCGAAGCTGCGGGCGCGCATGGTGTTCGTGGATTTCCCGAACTGCCGTGCCGCCGACGCTGCCGCACCGTACGGCGACGTCGCCTATTACAGACAAATTCTCGCCGACGACGGGACCCGCGTTCTCCGGCTTCTTTCGGGCGGCCGGCTGGACCTCACCATCGACTGCGGCGAGCGCTGGCATACCATGCCGAAAAACGACAGCGACTACCATATGGATCGCGTCATCACCCACGAAATTCACGCCGCGTACATCGCCGACGCGTGCGATGCCTGCGCGGACGACGGTCAGACCGACGCTTACGATATCCTGTACATCGTTCCCGTGAAAGGGTCCGCCGTCCCTTATTCGCCCACACTGGTCTCACGGACCCATCCGGTGTGCGGCAGACGGGCCAAAGCCGGACTCTGCGTCACCTTCGGCGCGGATATGCACACCCGACGGGGGCTTCTGCTTGCCCACGAAACCGGCCACATCCTCGGCCTGCCGGACTATTACCTCTACGCATGCGAGCCGGGCGGCGACTTCGGCCTCTGCGGCGGGTGGAGCCTGATGGGGCTCATCGAAGGCTTCGCGCCGGACTGGTTCGCGTACGATAAGTGGCGGCTGGGCTTCCTGCCGGACGAACAGGTGGAGGTGGTGTCTGCTGCGGACGCCGTCGTGGAGCTCGCGTTTGACGAAAACGAGACGGGCAAACGGCTCGTGCTGCTTCCCGCGGAGGAGACGCGCGCGTACGCGCTGGAGGTTCGCACGGCGGCCGGGCTGGACGAAGCCCTTGCGCCGTACGGCCGCCGCGGCGTCCTCCTGTACGAAATGGACGGGACAAAGTCCGGCGGCGACGGCTGCCTGCGGGTGATTCCAAAGGCCGGCTGGGAAGCATATGAAGGAAAACTGGACCCTCGGGTGTGCCGGGAGCTGGTCACGGACGGGGAGCACGTCTCCCACGGCGGCGTGACGGTGACGCTTTGCGGGAACACGGCAAGGATTCACATCGAGAGGTGATTACTATGGAACTCATCGAAATTGAAAAACAGGCGGCGGACGCCGCACGGGAGCTTTGCGCGGCCGCGAAGGTGCCGGCGGGCGGAATTGTGGTTGTTGGCTGCTCGTCGTCGGAGGTCGGCGGCGGGGTGATCGGCCATAACTCCTCACCGGAAATCGCGGCGGCGGTCTACCGCGGCCTGTCGTCGGTGCTGGCGGAAAACGGACTGTACCTGGCGGCACAGTGCTGTGAACACCTGAACCGCGCCATCGTCGTGGAACGGGCGGCGGTTGCGGCCGCGCTTGCGGTGGCACCGCTGGGCTTTGCGGGCTATCACGAGGTCAACGCGGTTCCGCAGCCGAAAGCGGGCGGTTCCTTCGGCACGTGCGCTTACCGCAGCATGACCGATCCGGTCGTTCTGGACGGCATCGCCGCGGACGCCGGTCTGGACATCGGCGGAACGCTCATTGGAATGCACCTCAGGCGCGTTGCCGTCCCCGTCCGCCTGCCTACCCGTCAAATCGGCTTCGCCAGCGTCACAGCGGCCCGCGTCCGTCTCCCCTTCACCGGCGGCGCACGCGCGGTGTACGACGAGGGCAAGCTATAGGGGGAAGCAGGCGGGGGAAAACGTTTCCCCGAAAAAAGCTCCCTTCCAAAAACTTTCATCGATCACAGGAACAGAGTTTGTGCGGAGCGTTCGGTTTGGGGCTGCACCGTTTTACCATTTTAATGAACGTTTGAAAAGAGATCTTTCCCCGTCCAAGAAGGAGTATACATGAAAACAACGAAAATCCACAGCAGAAGCGCGGCGTATCAGAAGCTGGAGGTGCTGGCCTCCAACCGGAACAAGCGGTACAAGTATTATGAGTTTCTGGTAGAAGGGGTGCGGAACATCAACGAGGCGCTCCGGAACGGATGGGAGATTGTATCGCTGATTTACGCGTCCGGCGCGCCGCTGTCCGACTGGGCAAAGGGCGTGCTTCGGACGACGAAGACGCTCGAGGGGAACATTGAGCTGGACGGGACGCTGATGCGGGAGCTTTCCGAAAAGGAGGACACGTCCGAGCTGATGGCGGTCGTGAAGATGCGGCCGGATGACGCGTCGCAGATTCACTTCCGCGGTGCACCGCTGCTCGCGCTGTTCGACCGTCCCTCGAATAAAGGCAACCTCGGCACCATCCTCCGCACGCTCGACGCCCTCGGCGCGGATGGTCTGATTCTCACCGGTCATGGCGTCGACCTGTACGACCGTGAGGTGGTCGGCGCGTCGATGGGCTCCTTCTTCAACGTCCCGGTCATCCGGATGCCGCGCCACGACGACCTCGCCGCCTTCCTTGCGGATGTGTCGGCCAGGTACGGCACGCTGACCGTCGTCGGCACCACGGCCCATGCCGAAACGCGCCTTTCCGAGCTTGACCTCACCGGCCCGACCCTGTTCATGATCGGCTGCGAAACGGACGGCCTTTCCGAAGGGCTCCGTCCCTTCTGTACCGTCATGGCGACCATCCCAATGGCCCCCACCTCCTCCGCCTCCAGCTTCAACGTTGCCTGCGCGGCAACCGTAATGTTCTACGAGGCGGTTCGGCAGAGGCTGGGAACGTGAGAGACTTTTTTCAAAAAGGGTCTTCCCCACAGTCTCCCCTGAAACAAACCACTCACCACAGAGGCATAGAATGAAGATTTCACATTTTTGGAAGAAATACGGACTGACAGCGGCGTTTCTCGGACTGACGGCGGTTCTTTTCGGCGCGGCGATCGGCATGAACGCACAGCGGAGTGCGGCGGTGCCGGCGGTCGGCGTCGGTATGGCGGAAACAGAGATCGCGGAGAGCGCAGAAAGCGTGGAGACGGCGTATGTGTCCATGCACCTTGCGTCGTCGTCCGCGGCACAGCCTGCGGAAACACAGCCTGCGGAAACACAGGCGGCAGAGACAACGGCGGCTGTCGAGACGCCGGAGGAAGTGCGCGAACGGCGGATAGCGGAGGAGCTGGCGCAGATGAGCGCGCGGGAAAAGCTCGGCCAGATGTTCATGGTGGCGTACAATGAAGCGTCCGCAGCAGCGCAGAAAGACTATGCGTTCGGCGCGTACCTTTTGTTTGCGTGGAACTTTGAGACGGAGACGGCGGAGAGCGTATCCGCGAAGCTGGACGCGCTGCAAAGCGGGTCGAAGTACGGCGTGCTGACCGCTGTGGACGAGGAAGGCGGGACGGTGACGCGCGTGAGCCGGTACACGCAGTTCCGGAGCGCAAAATTTGCGTCTCCGCGGGAGCTGTATGCGGCCGGCGGGTTGGAGGCAGTGAAGGCAGACACGGCGGAAAAAGCGGCGCTTCTGATGTCGCTGGGGCTGAACCTGAACATGGCGCCCGTTGCGGACATTTCGCAGAACGCGGGGGATTTCATGTACGGACGTTCGGTCGGTCTGGATGCGGCCGGAACGTCGGAATACGTACGGACGGTGATTCGGGAGGCAAAGGCGGCGGGGCTTGGCTCCGTGGCGAAGCATTTCCCCGGCTACGGCAGTGCGGCGGACACGCACACGGGCATCGCGTACGACAGCCGGACGCTGGAGGAACTGCGGGCGAAGGATTTTCTCCCGTTTGAGGCGGCAATCGAGGAAGGCGTGGAGGCCGTGCTGGTCTCGCACATCATCATGACCTCCATTGACGCGGAAAAACCGGCTTCCGTCTCATCGAAAACGGTCGAGCTTCTCCGGAACGATCTGGGCTACGACGGCGTCATCCTCACCGACGACCTCGCCATGGCCGGCATCACGGACTACTGCGCCAGCGGCAGCGCAGCCCTGGAGGCCATCCTCGCCGGCTGCGACCTCCTCTGCTGCACCAACTGGGATACCCAGTACCCCGCCGTCTGGGAAGCGGTCGAAACCGGCCTTCTCACCGACGCCCGCCTGACGGAATCCGCAGCCCGCGTCCTCCGTCTGAAGTACGACATGGGCTTATGGGAGTGAGAGGAATACGACGAATTTGAGGGGAGACGCGGGGGAAACTTTTGTGAACAAAAGCTTTCCCCCGCACCCCCTTCAAAAAACTTTCATCTGGAGAAAGAATAAGGTGCTGTGCAAATTTTATGTTGGATTTGCACAGCACCTTGTTCTTTTATTTATTTGAAAGTTTTTGAGGAGGGGTTCGGGGAGGGGCTTTTTTCAAAAAGCCCTCCCCGTCAAACATACATTATTTCAGAATTTCCCCGTAGCATTCACCGAAAGCGCAGGCTGCGTTGGATTCGTCGGTGTCGATGTGCATTGCGGGAGCGAACTTGGGGCTGACGCGGACAACAACGTCGCCGAAGATGAGGGAGCGGCCGTCGGAATCGATCTTCACGGACACGATCTGCTTATCGGACACGCCGAATTCTTCAGCATCTGCGGGTGTGAGATGGATGTGACGCTTTGCGGCGATAACGCCTTCGGAAATTTCCACTTCGCCGCAGGGGCCGACGAGCTTGCACGCGCCGCTGCCTGCGATGTCGCCGGACTCACGGACCGGTGCGGTCACGCCGAGGGTACGCGCGTCGGTGAGGGAAACCTCCACCTGGGTTGCAGGACGGGCGGGGCCGAGAATGATGACGTTGGGAATGGACTTTTTCGGGCCGACGACGGTCACGCGTTCTTCGCACG
>JBJFGC010000290.1:0-2711 GCA_051892315.1 Eubacteriales bacterium | reverse complement strand
GTACGTCTTCCCTTCCGGCAGCTCGTTCATGGTTTCTTCCGTGAAAAGGTGATCATAAAGGATCACAGTGGTGTCGATTGCGTGCTTTGCGGAAAGCCAGTGAATGGTTCCCTTGATTTTTCGGTCAGTGGGCGTACCGGTACCGGTTTCGAGGTCCGCAGTACAGTGGATTTCGGAAACCCTGCCGTTTTCGTCGTGTACAATCTCTCCGCACTTGATAATGTAGGCTCCCATGAGACGAACCTCACCGTTCGGCTTCAGACGGAAGAACTTCGGCGGCGGGACTTCCGCAAAATCATCGGCATCGATGTATACTTCACGGGTAAAGGGAACTTGGCGTTTACCAGCGCTTTCATCGTTCGGATTGTTAGGAATTTCAAAGAATTCGGTCTTGTCTTCCGGATAATTGTCAATAATGAGCTTAACCGGATGCAATACGGCAATCCGACGTTCGGCCTTGCTGTTCAGTTCCTCTCGGATGCAGTGTTCCAGAAGACCGATATTGACCATGCTGTTTGCCTTTGCGACGCCAATCCGACCGATAAAATCGAGAATGGAGGCAGCCGTATAACCACGGCGGCGCAGGCCGCAGAGCGTGGGCATCCGCGGGTCATCCCAGCCATCTACGATTCCGTTTTCCACGAGGTTACGGAGATACCGCTTGGATAAGACCGTGTTGGTGATATTCAGACGAGAAAATTCAATCTGACGCGGCTTGGACGGAACGCTGCAATGCTCGATGACCCAGTTGTACAGCGGGCGGTGGTCTTCGTACTCCAGTGAGCAAAGGCTGTGTGTGATCCCTTCCAGCGCATCCTGAATCGGATGGGCGAAGTCGTACATCGGAAAGATGCACCATTTGGTCCCCTGTCTGTGATGTTCAATGTAGCGAATGCGGTACAAAACGGGGTCGCGCATGTTGAAGTTTCCGGATGCAAGATCGATTTTTGCGCGGAGGGTATATTTACCTTCCGGAAATTCCCCGGCTCTCATGCGTCGGAACAAGTCCAGACTCTCTTCCTTCGGACGTTCACGGTAGGGAGAAATGGCAGGATGTGTGAGGTCGCCGCGGTACTCCTTGAACTGTTCAGGCGTAAGCTCACACACGTATGCGTCGCCGTTCTGAATGAGTTCCTCGGCAAATTCGTACGTCTTTTCAAAATAATCGGAGCCGTAAAAGAAGCGGTCGCCCCAGTCAAAGCCGAGCCAGTGAATATCCTCCTGAATGGCGTCGACAAATTCCGTATCTTCCTTTGCAGGATTGGTGTCGTCCATGCGGAGGTTGCAGAGACCGCCGTATTTTTCTGCGGTTCCAAAGTCAATAATCAATGCTTTGCAGTGACCGATATGAAGATACCCATTCGGTTCCGGCGGAAAACGTGTGTGAATTTTCGTTACCTTTCCGGAAGCGAGGTCTTCATCAATAAAATCATGGATAAAGTTCGATGTATTTTCTGCCATATTGTTCCTCCTGTCTTACAATGCGGCGAGCATTTTGCCAATTCTTGCGAAAATTCTCTCTTTGCCAAGAATCTGCATAACAGCATACATGTCGGGCGAATTGAGCCGACCTGTAACGGCTACACGAAGAAACATGGAAATGTCACCGACATTTCCCTTGAAGCTTTCGGGGGAAGCCTTGTACGCTTTCATATCCGGTGTATAGCCAAGCGATTCTCCGATCTGCTGAATCTTGCCAAACCAAGTATTCATATCATCCTCCGGATCAAAGGTTTCCCGGAAAGCGGTGAGCGTTGCCTTAATATCGTTTTTATCGAATTTTTCGTCGTAGCTGTCTTCAACGGCAAACAACTCATCAAAGAAAAATCCAATGAACGGCTTGACTTCCGCAAAAGTTGCGAAATCCTTTCTTGGCTTTTTGCCGCCGCGTCCAATCGCAAAAATCTTTTTGGTATACTCCGAGTCACGGGTAAGCAGCGCGTTCCATTCCGGGTCACATTCCGCAGCCCAATCCGTCGCACGATCGTAAATCTGTTCCGCCGTCATTTTGGAGAGAACATTTTTGGACACGTCATTGAGCTTATTGAAATCAAACAGACAGCCGGATACCGCCATTTTTTTAATATTGAAGGGAAAATCAAGATAGCTTTTCGTAGGATTCTGCGCGTGCCATTCCTCAAAGTTGGAATTCAGAAGGGTAAGAAGATACTCCCAGACACATTCGGTCGCGTAGCCCATGCTGCGGTAGTCATCCATTTTGGAACCCATATCCCTCTTGGACAGCTTTTTCTTGCCGCCGTTTTCGTCTGTTTTGAGAATCTGTGCGGTATGGAGATACTTCGGCATTTTAAATCCGAGGTAGCGGAAAAGCTGAATGTGCTTCGGCAGACTGGGAAGCCAGTCCTCGCCGCGGATAACATGAGTTGTTTTCATAAGGTGGTCGTCCACTGCATGAGCAAAATGATAGGTCGGAATGCCGTCGGACTTGAGAAGCACAAAATCCTCATCATTTTCCGGGACCTCCAAATTGCCCTTTACGAGGTCAGTAAACTTAGTCTTCTTTTCCGGATCTCCATCGGCGAGAATACGGATAACGAACGGGTCTCCGGCTGCAAGGTGAGCTTCCACTTCCTCTATGGTAAACTGGCGCTGAGCAAGCATCGCCGCTTTTTTCTGTTCCGCCGCGACATGCCAGTCGGTATTTTGAATTTCGGCCTTTTTGTCGGTCTGCTGAATTTCCTCCAGTTCTT
>JBJFGC010000289.1:0-2729 GCA_051892315.1 Eubacteriales bacterium | reverse complement strand
AATTACGTAAAAACATAACATAGGAGGATATCATGGACAACAGCACAAGAGATTACGGCGCGGAGATTGACGAACTGAGAGCGGAAATTGCGAAATTGACGGAGCTTGTCCGCGGTACGGCAAAGGAGAGCGAAGAAGGCGCGCACAGCGGTGAATTCGTCGGACACGTACAGATGATGGAGAACATGCACCCCGATCCGCACATCAACGCGCTGATGGAAGAGTGTCAGAAAAAGTGCGGCAGCGGACACTGGAGTGGCTGCATCACTTATCTCGGCGTCTTTGCATCGGGCGGAAGGCAATCCAACTGGGTGTCGAAGGGACAGAAAACCGACGACCTGCTCGACCTGATTGAGTCCGGCAGCGCGATGCGGGTTCTGTCATGCATCGGAAGTCCGGAGCGGATGAGGATGATGCTGGCCCTTCTGAAGAAGCCGATGAGCGCGGCATAGCCTGTGGACGCGCTGCACTTCGGTTCGACCGGCCAGGTCTACCACCACCTGAAGCCTCTGATCGCGGCGGACATCGTTACGGAAAGCGCGGAAGACGGCAAGGGCCGCTATGCCATTGTCCCGCACCGTGTTCAGGGCATCATCATGCTGCTCGCCGGTGTTTCTGACCTGACCGACACCCGCTACAGCAGCGGAACGTTTGAAGGATAAAAAACGTGAGTTGGATGGAATTCGCGGGGGAAACTTGTTGGAAAACAAGTTTCCCCCGCACCCTTTTCAAACTCACATTTTTACGTATTCTCATATCGTTTCGTCGTATAGTCTCGGTCGATTGTGATGACAGTACGGTATTCTTCGCCCAGTTTTTTCTGGAGGTCGGCACGCAGCATGTCCACGAGCTCCTCGTTGGAGAGGGGAAACTCGTGAGGGAGAGCGAGATCAAAAATCAGGTTGGTGTGCGTCACACCGAAGACGGCGCGGAAATCGTGGAAGGAGATGGGAGAAGAAAATTCGCCGGAAATCTCGTCGATGACCTCGCGGACGGCGTTTTTCAGCTCGTTCAGCTGTTCGTTCCGCACCGCAATCGGGTCAAGATGAATGACGAGCTGCATTCCCATATCCTTTCGGAAATCCGACTCGATGTTGTCGATGATATCGTGGCACTCGAGAATGTTTCGTTCTGCGTCCATTTCCACGTGGACGGAAACAAAATACTGGTCTGCGCCATAGCTGTGGATAACGAGGTCATGGATGCCGAGAACGCCGTTATAGGACTTGATTTTTGCGACGATTTTTTTGATCAGCTCGATGTCGGGTGCGGTGCCGAGCAGGGTGCTGGACGAATCAATGATCAGTTTGACGCCCATGACAAAAATGTAGACCGCGATCAGGCAGCCGAAAATTCCGTCGGACGCAGGACCGATGACCGGGGTCAGCAGCATTCCCAGAATGACTGCCAGAGTGGCGCACACGTCTCCGATGCTGTCGGCAGCCGAGGCGCGCAGGCTTTGCGAGTTGATTTTGTGTCCTACGGTGCGATAGAACAGCGCGAGAAAAACCTTGGCTGCCACGGCGGCTCCCATCAGAAGCAGGGAGACGATGCTGTAGCTGCCGGAGATTGCGGGATGCAGGATATTCTCAACGGAGGACTTGAACAGCTCGATTCCGAGAACGGTGACGAGGATGGAGATGAAAAGGCCGCAGAGGTACTCCATGCGCGCGTGTCCATAAGGATGTTCGCGGTCGGCAGGCTTGGAGGAAATGACATAGCCGATCAGAATCAGAATGGACGAGCCGGCATCGGTGAGGTTATTGACCGCGTCCGCGAGGATGGAGACACTGCCGGAGAGAATTCCCGTGGTCAGCTTTACCGCGAACAGAAGAACATTCACCCCGATGCCGATGATGCCGGCGTTTCGTCCGATTCTGGCCCGCTCGGCGGCCGAGAAGTCTTTTGTTTTGGTCATATTTTATCCCCTGGTTCCCTTGCGCCGTCCTGCCTGTCATGAAGGCTTGTGATAAGCTCATGCGCGTAGGGCAGGGAAGCGATCCAGTCGCAGTACACATGCCATTCGGGGAGCTTATGGTAGCGGCGCGCGTAATAAATATTGATCAGATTTTCGTAGTTCAGCGTACAGGTGCGCATCTGGTTATAGGAGGTTGGAAGAAGCTGGATCATATCGTGCCAGTATGCGGTATCCTTGGTTTCAATATATTTCCGTCTGCGTTCTTCCAGAACCGAAAGAACGGAATCGAGGCAGGCCAGCGCGACATCGGACATACGGTCGCAGCTGAAATCGTCACGGGAGAATTCCTTGGAATGGATTTTGTGCATGGTACTCGTGGAATTGGCCACCGTCCCGACCTTATAGGTATCGTATTCCTTCCACCAGTACAAGGGTGCGGTCACGTCGACGGAGACGAAAATCTGGCGCAGATATTTCCGGTCGTCGCTCCCCGCTCTGGCCAGACGCACCGCGAGAGCGAGGTCCTTTTCCCCAATAACATACTTCCCGTTTTCGTCATATCCGCTGTCGCTTCTGTCCCAGCTGTTCAGCGGATTTCTCATCCCCCGCAAAGCATTCTCAAAATTCACGACGGATGTCTTTTCTATTTTGATCATAAGAATTGTTTTCTCCCTGCAATGAAAAAGTTAATTATAATATTATACCATATTTATTCCTATGATGTCAATGAAAATTTGGATAATAGGAGAAGGAATGTGTTATGGTACAATAGATAAGTAACAGCAAGAAAATAGAAAAGACAACTCAAAAA
>JBJFGC010000288.1:0-10995 GCA_051892315.1 Eubacteriales bacterium | reverse complement strand
AGTTCTTCCATCTGAAAGTCCTCAGCATACCGTTCTTCTACATACTTTATCGCTTCGATCAGGGAAGCACTGTACCGGATGGGTGGTACGGCCTCCAGATAGGGTACAACTTCTGCATAAAAGGTATAATACAGTCCCACCGCTTTTATTTTTTCGATTCGATTTTCCGTGGAAAACATACGATAAATATCACGGAAGGTATTTTTGGTCTTTTCGCAGGAAAGTGCATGGATAATCTGGGCCGGATAGCGGTTATTGTTTTCCATGTCATATTTTTGAGCTACAACATGGAAACTGATGTAATCAATGGAGGGCATGCCGCTCCACAGAACATCATATCGTTCTCCTTCAGGGATATACAGCAATTCTCCTGCATTGACCAGAAGATCAGCACTCATAGTGCAGATCTTTCCTTGTCCCTGAAGAAGGAAGGTCAGTGTGGAATACCTTTCACCGGCACTGGCATCAAAATACTGTGTTCCCTCGCAGCGGTATCGCTCAACATGCAGTTCACTCATACACAGTTTTTTCGTATACACTGAATTTCCCATATCTTTTCTCCCGTAAATCATACATTTACAGCATACAATTACAGTATACTGCATATTTCCCTATTTGTCAATTCGTGAACAAAAGATACAGCAGGATTGTTGCGCAAGTCAGCAGAATAGCATCTTTACGAAAAGTAATGGATTTGATATAATATATTTCGTTGAGAATGGATAAATCCATACGGTTTTTTACTTTGATTGATTAACACCAATTCAAAATCAACGGAGATAATTTATGAAAGCTGTTCTGATACAGAAAGATGAAAAACGTTCCCTTGTCTGGGCAGATGTTCCCGATCCGATCACCGGCCCGGAGGATTGTCTTATTCAAATAGAAGCTGCCGCTCTGAACCGGGCAGATCTGATGCAGAGAGAAGGGGACTATCCGCCTCCGCCCGGTTGTCCTGACTGGATGGGACTGGAGATCGCCGGCACCATTGCCGAGGTAGGCGTCGAAGCAGCGGCAAAATCCCACTGGAAAGTGGGGGACAAAGTCTGTGCTTTGTTAGGGGGCGGTGGATATGCCCAGTATGCCAATGTAAAATACGATATGCTTATGCCTGTTCCGTCAGGCTGTTCCATGGTGGAAGCCGCAGCGATTCCTGAAGCATTTGCTACAGCGTATCTGAATCTGTTCTGGGAAGGTAAGATCCAGCCCGGTGATACCTTACTGATGAATGCAGGAGCCAGCGGACTTGCCAGTGTGGTGATTCCCATGGCGAAGGCTTTTGGATGCCGGGTGATTACAACGGTTCTCTCTGATGAAATTGCAGCTTCTATTGCTCATCTGCAGGCAGATGTTGTGGTCAATACTTCGAAAGAAGATATTGCGGAAGTGCTGAAAGCGGAACTGGAAGCAGGACGGGGTGTGGATGTGGCCATAGACTGTCTGGGCGGCGAGATTATGGGCAAGTGCATCCATTATCTGAAGCATGGCGCCCGATGGATTATGATTGCTGCCTTAGCCGGACAAAAGACGGAGATTGATCTGAAGAACATCTATGTACGCAATGTTCGAATTATTGGCAGTACCCTCCGTTCCCGCACACCTGAAACCAAGGCGCAGATTCTGGCAGAGCTGGTGGAAAAGGTCTTCCCAAAGGTAGAAAGCGGAGAGGTGCGGCCTACGATTTACAAGGTGTTGCCCATCACAGAAGCAGAAGCGGCACAGGAGATTCTGTATCGTGGGGAGAATGTGGGAAAAGTTGTATTGACTGTGGAATAAAAAGGAATAAACGAAGGGCAAAGTCTTGATATGTGGAACGGCACGCGAAATTTTTTATCGTTTTTCACATGGTATCAGCTTTTTGTGTGATTTCTGCTATCAATTCAAAAACATTTTCGTTCAAAAAAGAAAATCCTGGAACACTTATAAAGAGAGGACAAATTTATGAAAAATCGTCTTATTTCTGTACTGCTTGTTTTTCTTTTAGCTTCTTCTGCTTTGATTTCCTGTGGAACATCGGAAACGGTTACGGAGGGTGCGGAACAGATTCCTGCGCAGGCTGAAGCGGCGGCCGAACCGGAAACGGAAGCAGAAACCGAAAAAATCTACCCCGAATACACAGATACCTTCGACGGCGCGGATTTCAGCATCCTGTATTATGATGCTGTAGCGGCCTGCGGATGGGGCAATACAATCCCCTGCGATATTGCGGTAGAGGAATTGACCGGTGATGCTCTCTCTGATGCGATCTATTATCGGAACGCTGCTATGGAAGAACGGTATAACATCAAATTCCGAACGGAAAGCATTACTGACAGTTCGAAATGTACTCCAATTCAGGAACAGGTAATCTCTGGTTCTGCGGAATACGACGCTTGCTTCCCGGCATGGAATTCTCTGTACAATATGGTGATTAACGGGTATCTGACCGATCTGGAATCAATTTTTGATTTCTCCATGCCTTGGTATGATGCAAAAGCCAGAGAGGCCTTTTCGATTTTGGGAAAATCTTACGCTGCAATTTCGGATTTGACCTATATGGACAAAATGCTCTCTATTGTCATTTTTTACAACAAACAAATGGCAGAGGATTATGCACTGGGCGACCTGTACCAGACGGTACTGGACGGAAACTGGACATTTGATCTTATGGTGGAAATGTGCCAGAAGGTTTCCTGCGACCTGAACGGGGATGGAAAAATGACCAAGGAGGACCGTTTCGGTATCATTAACCAGAACGACGGCGTATATCAGCTTTATCAGTCGGCGGGGCAGCAGTTCTGCATTCTGAATGAAGAAGGAATTCCTCAGCTTTCCATTGACAATGAACAGGCGGTGTCCGTATTCCAGCAGGTGTATGATTTTCTTGGGGATACCAATATTTTCTTCAATCGTCAGACACAGGGTGTAGACACCGTCGGCGTGTGCAATATGTTTGCCAACAATCAGGCTTTGTTTATTATGCGTCAGATTCAGGCAGCCTTTGAACTGCGTAACATGGAAGCCGACTTTGGTATTATTCCGACTCCCAAGGTACTGGAAGATCAGCAGGATTACTATACTTCCATCGGCTACACGGTAACTCTTTCCGAAGCGATTCCTTCGGTAGTGAAGGATTTACGGATGTCTGCTGTGGTTCTGGACACCATGGCAGCCGAATCCTACTATTCCGTCAATGAAGCGTTGTACGAAAAGATTCTGGGCGGAAAAATCGTCCGTGACGAAATTTCACGGAAAAATCTGGATATTATTCTGGATAACCGAGTATACGACCCCGGCTGTGTCTACAATTTTGGCAACGTCACGTATACAATGATGGAATGGCAGAAGGGTTCCGATCAGGTAGCCTCGATCATTGCCGGTATAACGAAAAGAGTAAACAAAGAGATTGAAAAATTTGTGGATGTCTTGAATGGAGTTAATTGACAGATAATATACATACAAAGGAGAGTATTCTATGCAATTTGCTAATAAAACTGCCATTTCCACCGGAGCGGCATCCGGAATGGGACTGCTGTTTGCCCAGTGCTGGGCAGCAGAGGGCGGGAATGTCCTGATGTGCGACGTCAACGAACCCGTCCTCATGGAAAAAGTTGCTGAAATCAACGCCAAAGACGGCGGACGTGCCTGCGGAATCGTCTGCGATGTCCGGGACTACGAACAGGTCTGTGCCGCCCGTGACCGTGCGGTGGCGGAATTCGGCTCCATTGACCTCATGGCGAACTTCGCCGGAGGAACGGCCAGACGTATGCTCAAAGTGGACGGTTCCCTCGAATTCCCCGACGTTCCGATCGACGTTTACGACTGGGGGATTGACGTGAACCTCAAAGGCCCGTTCTATTTCGCACACGCCGTCATGAAACAGATGCGCGAACAGCAGAGCGGCCTCATCATCAACATCGGCTCCATCACCGGTGCGGAAGGCGACGGTGCGGGAACCGACTACCCGACCGCCAAGAGTGCCCTCATGTACGGCCTGACCAAATCCCTCGCGCAGTACGGTGCCAAGTACAATGTCCGCTGTGTCTGCGTTTCGCCCGGTCCGGTGCTGACCCGTCCCGCGATGGCGAACATGAAAACCCTCCTCGGACGTGCCGCCGACCCACAGGAGATCATTGACCTGATTCTGTTCATCGCCTCGGACAAGGGTCAGTTCATCAACGGTACCAACATCATGATCGACGGCGGCCGGGACGCTATGGGCCGCTGGCAATGATCAGACAGAAAAAGAAAGGAATCGGTCATGACCAAACCCACCTTTCTTGGACATTCCGAACCACTGTACTGCTGCATGATTCAGACGCGGACGCCGGAAAATGCCTTTTCAACGATCCGCCGCGCCATGGACGAAGGCTGTACCGCTTTCGGCTTCCAGCAGTGCCAGTTGGAACACGAATACCGTACGGACTCCACGATCCGCTCCATTTTTGAAGCTATGGAGGGAAGGCCCGTCTACGTCACCAATTACCGCGGCGGACGCAATACCGGCATGACCGACGACGAACTCGCCGACGGACTCGTCACTCTTGCTGAACGCGGCGCGACTCTCTGCGATATCATGGGCGACTTGTTCTGCCGTCACCCGCTGGAGCTGACCGATGATGCCGACGCAATCGACAAACAGCGCCGTCTGATCGACCGTATCCATCATGCGGGCGGAGAAGTGCTGATGTCCTCGCACGTTCTGAAATACACTCCTGCCGAAGAAGTCCTCCGCATCGCTCTCGAACAGCAGAAGCGCGGCGCGGACATCGTGAAAATCGTGACTGCCGCCAATTCCGAAGCGGAACAGCTCGAGAATCTCCGCATCACGTCTCTTCTGAAGGAAACGCTGGACGTCCCGTTTCTGTTCCTCTCCGGCGGCACACATTACGCGCTCCACCGAATGATCGGACCGATGCTCGGATGCGTCATGTACCTCTGCGTACAGGAATACGATGAACTGGCGACCAAGAGCCAGCCGCTCCTTGCCGATGTCCGTGCAGTACGCGAGCATTTCCCGTATATCTCCAGGTGATTAAGAAATTCAGAATAGGACTGAAACTGCGATACAGGAAATGTGTGGAATTGTCAATCATCGTACAGTCGAAAAATACCCAAGATATCACGCAGGAAGCACTGGCAAAAGAACTCGGCATCTCCGCCCAGTCTGTCTCCAAATGGGAACGCGGAGTTTCACACACATAAGAACACCACTATTCTGCCCCACGCTTACAACTGAAAACAACGAAAGCAGAGAATGCACGGAGGATTTACCCTCTCATGCCCTCTCTGCTTTTTGCTGTGGTTGATTCGGGAGTATCCTCTACCCGAACTTCTGCCAGAAGCCTGGCACACATTTTGTGAACGAATGCTCAAGACTCCTTTAATGAGTTACTTAGATAGGTCGATCGTTTCGCTGCACAAACGCACGTCCGCAATATGGGCAGCTGACCATTTCGCCCCGCTGCCTTTACCGTACTTTTAGGGTGTTTGGGGACTGCACTTTTCGTAGATCCGTCCAGACGGGTCTATGCCGAGCTGTCGGTCATGTACCCGGACAGGTTTCGCCGAGCCGTCCGCTCTTCTTGACAGAACGCCATAAAAATGCTATACTATATCTGCCGAGGACGACAGCGGCTCAAAAATAGGCACGTTCTGTGCGCCCGGAACAGGCGTTGCAGTGTATTTTCCCCTCTTAAACAGAATACAATCTATCGCTGCTGTCGGTCAGAGTTCATCTCTGTTTTGGCTGACACTTTAGCGGCAGAATGGAAATTGCCATGAAAACAGCAGCAGGCAGAAGATTTACAACAAAAAGGAATCACAAAAAATGGAAACAATCTATCGGACCGCGGAAAAGCCGTGGGACTTGTCCGATCATCGGGGAAATCATCGCGTTGTGGTGACCGTCCCGGAACCGGGTGAATATGTAAAGATTAAAGTTCACTGGAGAAGGCGTGACCTGTATCCGGAACGCTGCGGGATTCTGGCGCGCAGAACAGCGGACGACCGTTCAGTAAACGTAAAAGCGGTTTCCGTGACCCGGGAATCCGGAGAATTTATTTTAGAGGCGCCCGAAGCCGGAGATTATGCCCTGTACTATATGCCGTGCCGGCGTCTGGGGGACAGCTGGTGGAATCCGGTGATGGAATATGCCAGGGAAGCTTTTCCCGGCTGTGACGCGGGATGGGAGGCAGAGATTCCGCAGGAAATGCCAGAAGGAAACGTGCTTGCCATCGAAAGCCGGACGGAATTTGACAGCTTTTATCCCATGGAGCTGCCGGCTGCATCGGATGAAACCAAAAGTCTGCTGGAACAGGCGGGAAATGTACCGTTTGTGCTGTTTCCGGAAGATCGGGAACATCCGGTGCGGATGCAGTTCGAGCTGCCTTACCGCTGGATCGAGCGAGGGCTGCAGAAGGAGTTTTTTGGGCAGGCACGGCCGGATGAATATTATGTATTCCAGCTGGCTGTGCTGGCACAGGAGGATCTCCGAGAGATTTCTCTGGAATATCCGGGCGCATCCGCGGAGATTACCTGCTTCAACCGGGACGGCATGGATTGGCTGGGACATCCGTTCACCAAAAAACTCAGCTGCACAAAAGGAAGGATCCAGCCCCTGTGGTTCGGCTTGCAGCTGCCGCCCCATCGGACGGGACAGCTGGACTTTGCCGTGACCGTTTCCGCCGAAGGATATTCCTGCACCGTCCCCGTTCATCTTCAGGTAGAAGGAGAACCCATTGCCAATCACGGCGACGGCGAACTCTGGCGGCTCTCCCGTCTGCGTTGGCTGAATTCCACCATCGGTCTCGATGACGAGCCGGCAAAACCATATACACCGGTACGTCGGGAAGGCGACACCCTTTTCTGTCTTGGACGCAGCGTGACCATGGCGGAAAACGGATTTCCTTCCGGAATTTACAGCTATTTTGACCAGAGCATCCATATCGGCGAAAAAGCGCTGCCCATCCTTCGTGCGCCGGTTGAGTTTTCCGTCCGCGACGCACAGGGAAAGGTTGTGTTTTCCGACTTTGTCAGCCGGACGGTATGCGAAAAACCCGGAGCGTATGAGCTGGAAACAACCGGTAAAGGGGACGGATTCACCATGAAAATCCAAAACCGGCTGGAATATGACGGTCATATGGAAACCTTTGTGACCCTGTCCGCACAAAAGGACACGGAGCTTTCGGATGTCTCCCTGATTCTCTCCCTGACGCCGGAATGTTCCCGTTACATGATGGGGATGGGCAAGGAAGGCGGAATCCGTCCGGACTCCTGGGAGTATCACTGGGACGAAAACCGCGCCAACAATTTTGTCTGGATCGGCGGACTGGGCGGCGGACTGAACCTGAAGCTCAAACACACCGAAGAAGTGTGGGAAATCTATAACTATCAGAAAACCGGTCTTCCGGACAGCTGGGCGAACAACGGAAAAGGCGGATGCCGCATCGAATGCGGGGAAGACGGCGCAAATCTGCGCGCATACAGCGGTTCCCGTCCTTTGAAGGCCGGAGACAGTGTGGTCTTCCGCTATTCCCTGCAGATTACCCCGCTCAAGGAGCTTGACAGCGATGCCCACTGGCGGGACCGCTATGACCATCCCGGCGATAAGGGCATTGATCTCAACGCTGCAAAAGCCGGCGGGGCAACCGTTGTCAACCTGCATCAGGGGCGGGACGAAAATCCCTACATCAACTATCCCTTCTGCCGGGATGATGTTCTCAAGCCGACGATCCGGCAAGCCCACGAGATGGGAATCAAGTACAAGCTGTACTACACCGTCCGTGAGCTGACCACCCACGCGCAGGAATTTTTTGCCGTACGGAGTCTGGGGGATGAGATTTTGCTGGACGGCCCCACCTTCCGAATCGCGGAGCATTTTAAAGAAGATTTTTTCCGGCAGAACAAATCCGCAAAGAGCACCGGCGGTCCCTGGCTGTGCGAGCATCTGCCCGAAGGATACACTCCTGCCTGGCAGACCATTTTCCCGGACGGGGATTATGACTGCTCTGTGGCGACGGCAGGCTTGTCCCGGTGGCACAATTATTATCTGGAAGGCCTTTCCTGGCTCATGCGGGAAACCGGCGCGGACGGGATTTATCTGGACGGCGTGGGGTATGACCGCCAGATCATGAAACGGGTGCGGAAGGTTCTGGATCAGAGCAAGGAAGGGTGCCTCATCGACTTCCATTCCGGCAACAATTTTCACCCCAATTATGGTCTTTGCAATGTTTTGGGACAGTATATGGAACTGCTTCCCAGCGTGGACAGCCTGTGGATCGGCGAAGGCTTCGACTATGAAGGAACCCGCCCGGACTACTGGCTGGTGGAAATCAGCGGCATTCCCTTCGGACTCATGGGGGATATGCTCCATCGCGGCGGCAATAAATGGCGTGGGATGGTGTTCGGCATGACGCCGCGCTGCAACTGGCCGGAGGGAGGAAGTCCCCTGCCGATCTGGCAGCTGTGGGAAAACTTTGGCATGAAGGGCTGCGTGATGCGCGGCTGGTGGGATGAGGAATGTCCGGTCCGTCCTTCCCATCCGGAATGCCGGGCAACCGCCTATGTGAAAGAGGACCGGATGCTGATTTCCGTGGCATCCTGGGCGGACGAGACGGCAGAAACTTCACTGGATATCCGTCTGCCGGAGGGATGGGACGCCGGAAAGGTACGGTACTCGCTGCCGTTTATTCCGAATTTTCAGGAAGAACAGGCTTTTGCGCCGGACAGCCTCCTGCGAATCGCTCCTGCCCGCGGAAATATCCTGATCATAGAGAAAAACGAATGACAGCTCAGCCGTCACGCGGCACATCGGGTGTTTCTCAACAGACTCAAGGCTCTTCGCAGAGTCGCCCCTCGTAATGAAAACAGGCATACCGTCGTCATCGGAAAGGATGGCCGGTATGCCTGTTTTGTTGTCGGAGAGAGGGGATTTTGTGAATCATGGGTGTTTTTTAGGAAGTGCAGTTCCGCCCAGTCCGCTTGCTGACTGGACGCACTACTCCTCTCGATCGAGAGGATCAAAGTGTGCCTTTCGTTCCTAAAGGTTTTTGGCTTTGGTTCCGATCCTCGATCAACTGGAAGTTATCGGTTAAAAAGCAAACTCAGTGCCATAATAGCAATACCCACGACCGAAAGAATAGATCCTTTTTTATTTTTTTCTTCTTTGCCTGTCAAATTCATTACCGAACCGACAACCGACACGACTAATGGAATGGAAACAGCCCACACTTTTGGCATTGTATTTGTAATCTGACCATCAACCCCGACCTGTAGTGCCACAATGTCAGGAAGAAGGAGCCAGGAAATTACACCCAATCCAATTGCAGCAATAACGAATATGATATTGATTAAATTCTTTTTCATACGCACACCTTACAAATTCCGATTGATCTTGTTCTTTCAATAAAGAATATCAGAATTCCAAGCGCAGGATTTGCAGCTGACAGGGGGCGATCAAGGCCGAGATTTTTTGCCCGTCCAGACAGAGATTCTTTTCAACAGGCCGTTCCAGTTGATCGGCCTGAGAAGCAGATGCAGGGACAAAGCCGCAGTCAATCGTATATTCGCCGGCTTTTCCTTCCGTTTCATAAAGCTTCAAAATAAGGGCTTTTCCATCCTCCGAAACTTTTACGGAGGAGAGAAGTACATTTCCGGACACAAGCTGCACGAATTTTTCTGAGACCGGCAAGGTTCCCGGATGGGGTCTTCCTGCTATGGTAAGGATAGGGTGCTCATAAGCCTGTACAAGCTGGGCATAGTCCCGATTCTTTTTTCCGGCGGGGGCCGTGATCAGGGCAAACTCCGTTTCATGGTGACCGATTTCGGGCGTGGGGTCGGGCTCGTACGCGCCGCGGATCAGGGTGACCGTCATACGGCCATTCGCGGTGCGGTAGCCGTATTTGGACTGAGCTGTGAGGAGAAGTGCGTCTGTTTCGTCCGACGCCATGACAAAACGGTTGGCAGGCAGATCCATTTCGCGGCCTTTTCGGGAGAGGAAGCTGAAGGGAACATCATAGAGGTACTTTTCGGCAGCACATGCGGCAGGCATGGTAAACTGCAGACAGGGAACGCCTTTTTCCTGACTGCCGAATTCTTTCCAGTCGCAGGAGACCTTGTAGCGGAGAATCGGGCTGTTTTCGTCCAGAAAGACCTCGATGCGAAGCCTGGAAGCGCCAAACTCCGTGGAAATTTCCAGCCGTTTCCGGTTGCTGCCGGAGGAAAGCGGACGCATTTCGGCTGTGGTGAGAGGGATGACCTGCTTCTGACGGCCTGTAAACCACGCAGACATCCCACCGTTCCAGCCGGTGACTTCTTTCCAGACAGCTTCGGTGGCCAATTCAAATCGGCCTTCCTGACCGGCAGGGAGCAGTTCACGTCCGGTTTCTTTGTTGTACAGCGAACAGAGAGAAGCGGTAGCGGGATGAAATACGGCGCGGAGCTTGCTGTTTTCCAGAACGAAGGTTTCCGGATTCTGTACCCGCATATCGTTGGCGAAGCCGAAACCGGGGGTTACCGGCTTTTCGCTTACCAGCACAGCAGCCCAACCGGATGCCGGAACTGTAACTTTTGCCAGGAGACGGGTAAAGGAATGGCCCCAGTAACCTCCTTGTTCCGTGATCTGGGTATCCAGCCATTGGCCGTCCGGCGTCTGCACAGCCAGACGGTTTTTATCGCCCTCGTAATCCCAGACGACAAATTCCGTCACTTCGGTCCGCTCCCATGCACAGGAATTGAACAGATGAAAGATCCGCTTTTTCCCCGCGGTGTGTCCGCAGCCGCCCAGATCTCCGCCAAATCCGGCGCCGCCGCCTTCCCCACGGGAGAACGCTGTATCCGCCGGTTCCATCAGGGAATGAGTATCCATTTTTTCCGTCAGCTGATAGAAAGCAGCCTTTCGACGTGCACCGGCTGCGCCTGCGGCTTCCTGATGCAGAGCGGAAGCATATTCTCTGGTTTCCGTGATGCCGGAGCCGGGAAGGATGTCGTGGAAGTGGTTGAACAGTACCTTTTCCC
>JBJFGC010000287.1:0-2740 GCA_051892315.1 Eubacteriales bacterium | reverse complement strand
CATAGCATAATCCTGCTTCCCATGATTTTTTATGATTACAATCTACCACACAACCGGCATCCTGTCCACCCAAAGCCATCGCATTTTTTCCAAACCATATTGACAAATATAATCATTTGATTATAATATAATCATACGATTATATTCCGTCTGACACGAGGAGGAGGAATACCATGAAGCGAATTTCTGAACAACAGGTAAAAGAAACGATGACCATGGACGTGGTCCTTCCGGCAGTCCGCCAGACCTATCTGGATTGTGCTGCGGGAAAGATTTATGCTGGCGACCGTCTGTTTCTGCCGATCCGCGGCGAGAGCTGCACCGGACAGTGGCTGACCGCCAGTTCTCTGACCAAGCCGTACTTTGGCTCCAAATTTTCTTCCGTATTTCCGAGCAATCTGTCCATTGGCCTGCCGAGTGTCATCTCCACCATCAGCCTGTACTCGGCAGAAACCGGAGAGCTGCAAGCGCTCATCGACGCCAATTATCTGACCGCCGTCAAGACCGCCGGCAGCGCCGCCGTCGCAACCGACCTGATGGCGCGGGCCGATGCCAGTGTGCTCAGCATCATCGGCACCGGATTGCAGGCGTTCTCCCAGGTTCTTGCCATCCAGGAAGTGCGCTCCCTGCAAGCTCTGTATGTATACGACGTCGCTCCCGAACGTGTCGAACGCTTCATCGGCATGATTTCAGAGATTCAAAACCGTCCCTATGAGATTATCGCCGCCCCGTCCGCCGAAGTCTGCGCTGCGAAGGCCGACATCATCTGCACCTGTACCACATCCAAAACGCCGGTATTCCCCGGAGCTGCCCTCAAACCGGGTGCTCATATCAACGCCATCGGTTCGTTTACGTCCTTTATGCAGGAAATTGATACGGAAACCGTCGTGCGCGCCGACCGGGTGATCACCGAGCATGTCGACGGACTGTGGCAGGCTGCCGGTGATATTCTGATTCCGCTCGAACAGGGCGCCATCACCCGGGACAAGGTATCCGGCTCCGTCGGAGACGTGCTGACCGGGAAGATTGCCGGCCGTGAAACCGACGAACAAATTACACTGTACGAAAGCGTCGGTTCCGCCGTCCTCGATATCTCACTTGCCATCACCGCCTATGAAAAATTAACTGGCAGCGTCCAGTAATCACAGAACAGCAGATCAAAACAGGAGGAATCACCCATGCCACACATTACCATCAAGATGTACCCGGGTCGAAGCGAAGAAGTCAAGCAGGATCTCGCGCAAAAGACACTTGACTTTTTCGCCACGGAAATGAACGCCGACGCCAAGTATTTTTCGGTTTCTATTGAAGATGTCGCACCGGAGTGCTGGAAACAAGACGTTCAGGACAAAATTCCGGAGGGAACCCTGTACATCGACTCGAATTTTTAACCCAACCACAGAGAGAAAAAAGGAGGAGATTGTATGAGCTTCAAACGCGTACTCAACTGTGTGGAAACCCACGACGGCGAACCGATGCGCGTCGTTACCGGTGGTGTCGGCCACATCCCCGGCAACAGTGTCTACGAAATGGAGGAATATCTGCGTCTGCATGACGACAGCCTGCGTAAATTCCTTCTCCGTGAGCCGCGAGGCTACCCGCCGATGTGCTGCAACGTTCTGGTACCGCCCAAGCACCCCGACGCTGCGGCTGGCTTTATCATCATGGAGCAGACCGAGTATCCGATGATGTCCGGCGGCAACACCATTTCCGTCGCCACCGTCCTGCTGGAAACCGGAATCATTCCGATGCAGGAGCCCTATACGGAATTCAATCTCGAAGCACCCGCCGGCCTGATCGGCATCAAGGCGAAATGTGAAAACGGCAAGGTCACTGAGGTTACATTCAAAAACGTACCCGCGTTTGCCGCATACACTGATACGGAGATTGAAGTCCCCCATATCGGCCACGGCGTGACCAAGGTACGCGTGGATGTCGCATGGGGTGGCATGTTCTATGCGATGGCAGATGTACGGCAATTCCCATGGATTGAGCTGACGCCGGACATGGGACGTGAAATCACCCGCGTCTCGTCGCTGATTCTCAAGGCTTCGCAGGAGCAGCTTCCGGTCGCTCATCCGGACTATCCGGGCGTCGGCATCTCCATTTCCCAGCTATACGGCCCGACCGACGATCCGAACGCAGATATCCGCAACGCCGTAACGGTTGCCAGCGGTGACGTCGATTTTGACAATCCGTCCACCTGGATCGGCGCTCTCGACCGCTGCCCGTGCGGCACTGGTACCTGTGCGCGCATGGCGGCGATGTATGCCAAGGGTGAGCTGAAGCTCCACGAGGAGTTCCGTCATCAGGGACTGCTCGGCGTCGTCTACAAGGGCGAACTGGTCGAGGAGACCAAAATTGGGGACTACACGGCCGTCGTCCCAACCATTGCCGGAGAATCCTGGATCTACGGATACAGCAATCTCGTATTGGATCCGACCGATCCCTTTACCGAGGGCTTTACCATCGGCGACATCTGGGGATAGCAACATCAAAAATATCAAAGCCGGAGGAAGCGTTGCTTTCTCCGGCTCTCTTGTTATCCTGCCTTGACCTTAATCCAAAGGTCCGACATAATCTTTCGGATGGTTTCGTTATCACAAAATGTCTCGTCCTTGTCGTAGCCCACGCGCGGAACATAGGCCTCATTCTGGTAAAACATACCGCCTTCTGCCGTCATCTCGTCAAATACCTCCTGATTCGGCGTGGTATAGCCGACGGTTTCCGTATTGTCCAG
>JBJFGC010000286.1:0-2756 GCA_051892315.1 Eubacteriales bacterium | reverse complement strand
CAATCGGAGCGTTTGTCATTTTTGGGGATCCGGAGCTCACGACAGCGGCAGCGGAAGCAATGCTGAAGATGGCGCCAGAGTACGATTATATTATTACAGCGGAGGCAAAAGGCATTCCGCTGGCGCACGAAATGGCGCGTCTGGCCGGGAACCAGAAATATTTTATCGCGCGCAAAAAGGCAAAGGCTTATATGACCGGTGTGTTTGAAGTGAAGGTTCAGTCCATCACCACGGCCGGAGAGCAGAGCCTGTTTCTGGACAAAGCAGACGCGGAGTTGATTCACGGTTCCAAAATCCTCATCGTGGACGATGTGATTTCGACCGGTGAATCGCTGGCGGCCGTTGAGAAGCTCGTCGAAGCGGCGGGCGGCATCATCGTTGGGAAAATGACCATCCTGGCCGAGGGCGACGCACAGACACGTGATGACATCCTTTACCTCGAAAAGCTGCCTCTGTTCCGTCCGGACGGAAGCGTCATCGAGGATACCATTCACTGAGCTTCCATCGCGGGCCCACGTTTGAGGGACCCGCGATTTTTTCGGTCATTTTTCGGTCATCACTTTCTTACATTTCTGACACAGGTAAATTCTTGACAAACCGTATCGCGTGGTATATAATAAATAGGTATGCAAGGAAGTTCATTATCCAACTGTCCCGCATAAATTTTTTCATTTATTCATAAATCATTGATTCGATCAAAAAGATGAAAGAGGGTTTGAGGGTGGCTTTTCCTTAAAAAGCCACCCTCAAACTGCTCCAATCTTACGGAGGCAAATGTATGGCGAACACGGAACACGGCGGTATCTCGATTGAACTCGAGCATATCTTCCCGATTATCAAAAAATGGCTCTATTCTGAAAAAGAAATCTTTCTGCGTGAAATCACATCCAACGCGTGCGATGCGATTACCAAGCTGCGCCGTCTGATTTCCCTCGGCGAAGCGAAGGACATCGACCTCTCCGACGCGAAAATCAAGGTTGTCCTCGACAAGGACGCCTCGACCCTGACCGTCATCGATAACGGCATCGGCATGACGGAGGAGGAGGTCAAAAAATACATCTGTCAGATCGCTCTCTCCGGCGCGCTCGACTTTATCCAGAAGTACGAAGGCGATAACGCCGATGCCGCTCAGAACGGTATCATCGGTCATTTTGGTCTCGGCTTCTATTCCTCTTTCATGGTCAGCGACAGCGTGGACGTCATCACGAAGTCCTACACCGGCGCGCCGTGTGTAAAGTGGACCTGCGGTGAAGACGGCAACTACGAAATCGACGCAGACTACGACGGTGAGGACGAGCTGATCGGTCCCTTCGGCACAGCGGTCGTTATGCACATCAACGAGGAAGGAAAGGAATTCCTCTCCGAATACAAAATCCGCGAGGTTCTTCAGAAATACTGCGCGTTCATGCCCATTCCGATCTATTTTGACGATGGTCACGCTGAGGAAGAACACACATGCGACGACCCGAACTGCGAACATGAACACGAGCAGGAACCGAAGGAGCCGCAGCCAATCAACGATACCCATCCGCTGTGGATGAAAAATCCGTCAGACTGCACGGAGGAGGAATACAAGGACTTCTACCGCAAGGTCTTCTCCGACTGGAAGGAGCCGCTCTTCCACATCCACCTCAAGGCAGACTACCCGCTGAACTTCAAGGGCATTCTCTACTTCCCGCGCATCTCCAACGAATACGAAAGCCTCGAGGGCCAGGTCAAGCTGTATTACAATCAGGTTTTTGTGGCAGATAACATCAAGGAAGTCATTCCCGAATATCTGCTGATGCTCAAGGGTGTGCTTGACTGTCCTGAGCTTCCGCTGAACGTTTCGAGAAGCTATCTCCAGAACAGCGGCTACGTTTCCAAGATTTCTGCACACATCACCAAAAAGGTGGCAGACAAGCTGAATCAGATGTTCACGAACGACCGCGCCAACTACGAGTCCATCTGGCGTGACCTCAAGACCTTCGTGGAATACGGCTGTATGCGGGACCGGAAGTTCTACGACCGTGTGAGCGCAAACATTCTGTTTGAAAAGTGCGGGGGCGGGTTTGTCACCATCGACGAATACCTTGAAGAAGCCAAGGAAAAGCACGAAAACAAGATTTACTACGCCACCGACGCAACCGCGCAGTCGAAGTACCTTGCGATGTTCGCGGCAGAGGGAATTTCCGTCGTACTGCTCGATCGTGTGATTGACACGCAGTTCATCGCCACCGTTGAGCAGAACCGTGAGGGTGTGAAGTTCTGCCGTATTGACGCGGAGGTCGCAGACGTACTGAAAGCGGACGGAGACAAAACCGAGCGTCCGGCGCTGGCGGAACTGTTCAAGGAAATCGCAGGAGAATCCACCAAAGTCGAATTTGATCGGTTCAAGGACGCGGGCACGCCGGCACTGCTGAACATTGCGGAGGAATCGCGCCGGATGAACGACATGATGAAGCTGTACAACATGGGCAGCGGACTGCCGCTTGAGCAGACGCTGATTCTGAACACGGCATCCCCGTTGGTCGAGAAGCTGACAACACTTCTGGACAGCGGTGAAAAGGAACTGGCGGAGACCATCGCACGGCAGATTTACCGGCTGTCCTCCCTGTCGCAGCGGCAGCTTTCGGCCGATGAGCTGGTTGCGTTCCTGAACGACAGCTACAATATTTTAGGAAAATTATAATGGGACGCGGCGACGAGGATGTTTTCCGGAGAAACCTGACTTTGCTGGAAAACGCGGCGGCAAATCTGGACATCATCCGCGCGGG
>JBJFGC010000285.1:0-2765 GCA_051892315.1 Eubacteriales bacterium | reverse complement strand
GTGCCTGAAAACGTCGGAGCTGCTCCTCCTCGCTAACCTCCAGCCAGAGCTTTACGATGAGATTTCCGTCGTCAAATAGCTGCTTCTCAAACGCATTGATTTCATGGTACGCGCGCCGCCACTCGTCCGGACGGCAGAGTTCCTCAATCCGTTCCACCAAAACACGCCCGTACCAGCTCCGGTCAAAAACGGCGATCTCGCCATACGCCGGAAGCTGCCGCCAGAAACGCCAGAGATAATGGTGGGCGTATTCCTCCTCCTTCGGTTTTGCTGTCGGATGAACGTGATATTGCTTCATGTCCACCTCCTGCAGAAGACGCTTGATGCATCCGCTTTTTCCCGATGCGTCCAACCCCTCAAAAACAATGAGAAGGGACTTTCTGTTCTCCCGCAAAAGGTCCGCGCAGGCCGGCATCATGGCCTGCAGCTCTTTCCGGCGCGTTTTCCTGTTGGATGCTTCTGTATACATATGGCTTTACCTGTACTTTTCTTTTTTTGTAGTATTTGCACATCCGATGCAAAATTATACTTGAAATCAAACCGGTTTTGTGTTACCATTAAATAAATAGAGTGTGAATCCCCAAACTTCGAATAAATGAAAGCGATGGTCGTGTATGAATTCTGAACGTTCCGAATCCTCTAAGCTTGCCACTCCTGTCGGAGAGTTTCGCGGCGTCGGAACCGCGCGTGCAGCCGCTCTTGCCAGAATGGGAATCTATACCGCAGGCGACCTGCTGCGGTGTTATCCGCGCGCTTATCAAAACCGCGGCGACACACTCACCCTTGCCGAAATTCGCGAAAAGCTGAAGGACGGAAATACAGATACTCCCTTTTCCGCCATTCTCACCATTTCTGCAGAGCCCACCGTCAGCATGATCCGGCGCGGTATGACCCTTCTGAAGGCGCGGGCCTTTGACGAAACCGACGCAGTTGAAATCACGTGGTTCAACCAGACCTACCTGCGGGAAACAATGACGACCGGCGCAATGTTCCGTTTTTTTGGTAAATTTACGCTGGAAAAATCCCGCCTGAAGCTGGCCAGCCCTATCCATGAGCCGTACGCAGAAGGAAAGGTTTTGCCGGATATCGTACCTGTCTACCCCCTCTCCGCCGGATTGACGCAGAAAGGAATGACCTCCTACGTCAACGAGGCTCTTCGCCTCTGCGGAAACGAAATTACGGAATTTCTGCCGCCGGATGCACTGGAAGAGCTTAGTCTTCCCACGCTTTCCTATACCATGTCGAACATTCACCATCCCGAATCCATGGCGGCACTTGATTCCGCGAAACGACGGTTGGTCTTTGACGAACTGTATCTCATGTTTCTCTCCATTGCCCTCTCTGGTGCAAAGCTCCGGCGTGAAAATACCCTGCCGATGAAACTCTCGGTACAGGACGCGGCAGATTTCAAGGCGGTGCTGCCGTTTGCCATGACGGGCGCTCAGCGGCGGTCGGTCAACGAAATCGCGGCGGATATGGGCGGCGAATTTCTCATGAACCGCATCCTGACCGGCGATGTGGGCAGCGGAAAAACCGTCGTTGCGGCGGCAGCGATGTACATTGCGGTGAAAAACGGCTGTCGCGCCGCATTGATGGCGCCAACGGAAATTCTGGCCAATCAGCATTACGCAGACCTTTCCGTCCTGTTCGGAAAACTTGGCATTACCTGCGCCCTGTTGACCGGATCCGTCAAAAAAAAGGAACGGGAACGGATTCTGTCCGGATTATCCGACGAGGACCCGGCTGCGGAAAAAATCGATGTCATCATCGGAACGCACGCACTGATTTCGGAGGAAACGGATATCCGTCGGCTGGGACTTGCCGTCATTGACGAGCAGCACCGCTTCGGCGTGACGCAGCGTGCAGCACTGTTTGAAAAGGCGTCGGATATGCACTGTCTTGTCATGAGTGCGACGCCGATTCCGCGTACCCTGACTCTGGCCACCTACGGGAGCATCGACGTGTCGCAGCTGGACGAGCTTCCGGCTGGGCGTCAGAAAATCGATACATTCATTGTCAATGAAGGATACCGTGAGCGGCTGAACGGGTTCATACGAAAGCAGACCGCGCTGGGACATCAGGTGTACGTGGTCTGTCCGGCTGTGGAGGAGGACTGCGCTCAAACGTACGGCGATGGTGTCCGCACCGAAGAAATGGCGGACGTTCCTCTGGTGGAAAACTGGCAGGACACTTCCCTGCCCCTGAAGGCCGCAACGGTGTTTGCCAATGAACTGGCCGCCGCGCTTCCGGAACTGACCGTCGGCTGCGTCCATGGAAAGCAGAAACCGGCACTGCGGGAAGCTGTCATGCGGGATTTTGCAGAGGGCCGACTGAACGTTTTGGTTGCGACGACGGTCATTGAGGTCGGAGTCAATGTTCCCAACGCCACGCTGATGATCGTGGAGAACGCGGAACGGTTCGGCCTTTCGCAGCTTCATCAGCTTCGTGGACGTGTGGGGCGCGGAAAAGCAAAATCTTACTTTATTTTAGTATCTGATTCCAAAAACGACACGGCACGTGAGCGTCTGAATGTCATCAAAAGCACCTCGGACGGCTTCCGGATTGCGGAATACGACCTGGAAATGCGCGGCCCGGGCGATTTTCTCAGCGAAAGCGGAATCATCCGGCAGCATGGGCAGATGAATTTTACCCTCGCGGCGACCTGCCGCGATCCTGTGATGATGGAACGGGCCTCCTTTTACGCAAAGCGTACTGCTGCATCCGATCCGGAGCTTCAGGAAGAGCATAACCGCCGCGCGGCCATG
>JBJFGC010000284.1:0-2775 GCA_051892315.1 Eubacteriales bacterium | reverse complement strand
GTTGCCTTCGCGGCCGGGATCTGCAGCTTGATATAACCTGTTACTTTCTGTGCCATGATAAGCACCTCCTGAATAAATGTGGTGATACGCAATGCGTATGTCTGGCGGGGCGATGCCCCTCCCACGTTCTGACCAACTTGCGGTCAAAATTACTGGTTGACCAGTTCAACCTGATCGAGCTCGAGCTCGACGGGCGTTTCGCGTCCGAACATGGAAACAATGACGCGAACCTTGTTCTTTTCAATGTCCACCATGTCGACCACACCGATAAAGCTTGTCAGCGGGCCGTCGGCGATCCTGACGCTGTCGCCTTCGGAATAGGCGACGACAATCTCGTGTTTCTCGACACCCAGCTGCAGCACCTCGTCTTCGGTGAGCGGCGTGGGCTTGCTGCCCGAGCCGACAAAACCTGTCACGCCGCGGATGTTCTTAATGATGTACCACGCCTCATCGGACATGATCATTTTCACAAGCACATAGCCGGGAAAAACCTTGCGGTCATACGTTTTCGGGCCGTTGTCGGTGATCTCGGTCACAGTTTCCATGGGGATGGAGACTACGTGGATGAGATCTTCAAGATGACGCGTTTCGATCGTCTTTTCAATGGTGGCCTTTACGGTATTCTCATAGCCGGAATAGGTATGCACGACATACCATTTTGCTGCTTCCGCCATGATCCTACCTTAACCTTTGATGAGGGTAATGATACCGTTAACCACGACACCGCCGACAGCATCAAATACCCAGATGAAAATACCAACGATCAGAACACTCACCAGAACGATGACGGTGTTGTTGATCATCTGGCTCTTCGTCGGCCAAACAACTTTTTTCAGCTCGCTCTTCATTTCACGGAACCAGCGGCTGATCCGCTTGCCGGCACGGACGAAAATGTTTTCCTTTTTCGCTTCTGCCATGTTGTTCACCCTTTCTGCAACGCGCACGGCATTGCCTTACTTCGTCTCGTTATGAACCGTGTGTTTCTTGCAGAATCTGCAATACTTCTTCATCTCAAGACGGTCAGGGTCATTCTTCTTGTTCTTCATGGTGTTGTAGTTTCTCTGCTTGCACTCGCTGCATCTGAGTGTGATTTTCACGCGCATGATCGGCACCTCCTTAACTAATTGCCTCCCTGTATCCCTGCGGCTATACAGAAATTTAGCTTTGCGCCGAAACTACAATGGCGCAATCCGCAGTTTGAAAATGGGCGCAAAAAAAGAGCCCTTTTCACAGGTGATGATATCCTATCATAAAAGGGCTGCGCGGTCAACTGTTTTTTATAAAAAAGATAGAAAAATGAACGGAAACTTGCCTGCCGGACGCGGAAATGCTATAATACTGAAAAATCCGAAACAAAGAGGTAACAAGATGAAGGTCATGGCGATAGATTACGGCGACGCACGCACAGGTGTGGCTGTTTCCGATGCGCTTGGAATGCTGACGGGTTCGACGGAGGTCGTCTTTTCGCGCGATCCGGAGAAAACGGCGCAGATAATCGCAGAGCTCGTGCAAAAGCAGCGGCCGGAGCGGCTGGTGATGGGTTTTCCGCGCAACATGGACGGCACGGAAGGGCCGCGTGCCGAGCTTTACCGGGCGTTTGCCGCGCAGCTGGAGCAAACGTGTGGCATGCCGGTTGTCTTATGGGACGAGCGGCGCACGACCATCGAGGCGCACCAGATTTTGTCCCAACAGAACTATCACGGAAAAAAGCGCAAGAATACGGTCGATGCCGTGGCGGCGTCGCTAATCCTCGAAGGATATCTTTCCTATCTGCGCTTAAACAGGGAGTAACGAGAATGTTTACAGGCTACAGCGACAAAACGGTCGATTTTTTCTGGCAGATCCGGTTCAACAACAGCCGTGAGTGGTTTGCCCCGCGCAAGCAGGAATTTGCCGACGTCATCATGAATCCCACCAAGGAGCTGGCAAACGAGCTGTACGACTGGTTCACTGAGCAGTATCCAAAGCTGGGACTGAATATGCATATCTCGCGCATCTACCGCGACGCGCGCAGGCTGTTTGGAAAAGGACCGCTCAAGGATCACATCTGGTTTTCATTCCAGAACGAGATCGGGCCGCGCGAGCTATCGCCGTGCTTCTGGTTTGAACTGGGGTGCGACGGCTATGGCTACGGTATGGGCAACTGGGCAACGCCCGCAGTCGCCGCGCGGTACCGCAAAATGATAGATCTTGCACCGGAAGCATTCGACGATCTGGCGCGGCGGTTTGAGCAGCAGGATGTGTTTCAGCTCGAGGGCGAAAGCTACGCCCGGGCAAAAGGGCACGCGGACGAGCGTATTGGCGCATGGTACAATAAGAAGTATATCAGCCTGTCGTGTGAGCGCAAATATGATGATCTGTGCTACTCGCACGATTTGGTGGGTGTGATTGAAGAGGGCTTCGCCTTTTTGATGCCGTATTACGAATTTTTTGACAAGGCCTACCGCATGGCAGACTAGGTCTTTCCCGTTTTTTTGCCCTTCCAGAAGATTTCGCTCAGCCCCACCAGCACAAGAAAGCCGCCAAAAAGCTTGCGAAGAAGTTCAGTGTCAACATGCGCAGCCAGCAGTGCGCCGAGGGCGGCTGTGGCGCAGCCAGCAATGGCGGCAGGAACAATGGCCCGCCAGACGAGTACGCGGTTTTTCGCATGCAGAATCAGCGCCGCTGCAGCTGTGGGCAGAAAGTAGAGAAGGTTCACGCCCTGTGCGATCTTCTGCTCCATAGACATGAGTGCGGTCATCCATACCATCAGAAGCGTTCCGCCGCCGATACCGA